>CAZLYE010000253.1:0-2974 GCA_964562865.1 uncultured Binatia bacterium (SeqCode)
GCGCCGCACGTACTCCTGGATCGACGCGACCCCGCGCTCGCGGGCCTCGAACAGGCTCTCGAGGTGCTCGCGCGTGTTGACGAGCCCGCGCGACCGGACGACGCCGCCCGCGTCGACGAGGACCGCGTACGGCAGCTTCCCCACGCGGTACGCGATCCCGAGCTCGGGCGAGAGGACGTACGGAAACGCCTCCAGCCGCTCCGCGCGGACGAACGCCTCGTGCTCCGCGCGCGGGCCGTCGCTCGCGAGGACCACGTCGAGCGCGTCGCCCTCGCTCCGTGCGAGCGAGCGCAGCACGGGCAGGAGCGTCTTGCAGACCGGGCAGGTCGGCGACAGGAAGAAGAGGAGCGTCGTCCGGCCCTCCGCGCTCGGCGCACCCAGGTCGCGCACGGCACCGGCCAGGTCCTCGACGCGGACGACGGGCGCGGGCTCCCCCACGACCGGGCCCGTCCCGAGCATGAGCGCGCCGGCGGGCGCAACCCGCTCGTAGAGCACGCCGATCTGGCGCGCGAGCGCCGCGACGACGCAGGCGAGCACGACGACGGCGATCCACAGGACGACGTTCGAGACGATCAGCGCCTGCATCATGTCCGCACCCGCAGGCGCGCCAGACCGGGGGCGTTCGCCGTCATGCGGTCGACGGCGCCGTACAGCGCCGCGAGCGCCGCCGTCGCGGCGGCGACCGTCATCCCGTCGAGCCACAGGAGCGGCCGGGCGTGGACGGGTGCCAGGCCGGCGAGCGCCGCGCCCGCGAGCACCGCGTTGCGCGCGACCAGCGCCTCGCTGATCGGCCGGCGGAGTGCGGGGCCAGCGCAGCCGCAGTCGAGGTCGCGCCGCCCGCGCACGAGGTTGACCCCGATCGCGGCGGCGTAGACGAGCAGCACCGCGGCGGCCGTGACGAGCCCCGCCGCCCGGAGCGCCGGCACGACGAGCGCCACCGCCACGGCTGCCTCGACCGCGACGACGATCGCGGCGGCGAGCGCCGCCGTCGCGCGGGGGACGAGCCGGTACTCGGCCACCGTGGCGCGGAAGCGCGGAAGGTCGCGGAGCTTGTGGACGGCGGCGACGACGAAGAGGAGTGCGAAGGCCGTGCGGAGCGTCAGGTCGATCGCGGGGTCCATCGCGTATCTCAGGGGGCGAAGAGCAGGCTGCCGGCGAGGCCGGGCTCGGAGACCTCGCGCACCACGGCGCCCGTCATCGCGTCGTGGATCGTGACCGTCGGCGGGATCGACGCCGACGCGACGAGCACGGGGTGCGCGTCCTGGGTCACCAGGATGCGCTCCACGCCGGGATTGGGGAGCACCTTCCCGAGGAGCCAGCGGCCGACGCTGCCGCTCCGCCCCGTCTGCAGCCCGATGAAGCTGACGAGCGGGTTCAGCACGGGGATCCGCAGGAGGCGCCGGTGCGTCGCGACGTCGTAGACCCAGACCTCGGTGCCGGGATCCTTGTGCGTGTCCGGGCCGCCTCGGTGCATGAGCGCGTAGAGCCGGCCCGACGCCGCGTGCACGGCCAGGTGCTGGCCGCCGCCGATCCGCCACGACCCGCTCCGGTCCTCGTCGTCGAGGAGGGACCACGTCTCGCCGAAGCGGAGCGCGTCGCCGCCGACGTCGACCGGATGGATGACACCCGCGAACGACGCGAACAGCCACTCGGGCCCCCGGCGGACGGCCTTCTCGGTGACCGGGTCCTTCTGGGGGTCGAAGAAGGGCTCGCTGCGCTCGACGCCCGCCTCTCGCCCCTCGTCGTCGAGCTTGATGCTCAGGAGCGCGCCGTTGGCGCAGAGCATGACGAAGCGGCGCGGCCCCGCGGCGTAGACGACAGCGCACCCGGGCGTCGCGATCTCCCCCGTGAAGCGCCGTGCGCGCACGTCGACGATCGAGACCGACGTGGCGGGCGTCAGGTTGAAGACCGCCATGAAGCGGCCGTCGTCCGAGAGCGCGTTGGCACCGTTGCCCGGGTACCACTCGGCACGGTGCGGCGGGATGCCGATCTCCGCGAGCGGCTTGAGGGTCGTCGCGTCGTACACCGTCACGACGTCCGTCCGCTCGCCGCGGACGCCGCGGGAGTAGTAGGTCTCGGCGAGGTAGATCTCCCGGTGGTCGGGCGAGAAGAGCGGCGCGATCACGAACCCGACGCCCGCCGTGCCCGAGCTGATGGCCCCGAGGAGGTCCCCGCTGTCGGCGTCGAAGAGCGCCGTCCGGTGGAGGATGACGTCGCTCAGCCAGAACCAGTGCGGTCCCGGATGGTCCGGGAGCGTGACGACCGTGCCCACGGCCTCCGGCACGGTGCCGGCGCACGCGAGCCCCGAGAGCGCGACCGAGACGAGGATCGCTCGCAGCAGACGGTGCCGTGCGGGCCGTCGATCCATGGATGGGACGCGGCGCGTATAGCACGCGCGCACCGGAGCGGCGAGGCTCCAGAGGGCCGCGGACCACGTGATCGCTTCGTCTCGCCCTCTCACCGCGAAACTGGTAACGGAGCGGAGATGCCGGGACGGGCCCTCGGAGCGGCGGGAGGAGCGGAAGGCGCCCCGAGCAAGGTCACGCTGCGAGCCCTCCTCACCCGGGAGGCGCCGCGCCTCGGTCTCACGGCGGCGGCCATCGACCAGATCGTCCGGCAGTCCCAGATCACGTACTGGCGCGCCGGTCAGGAGATCTTCTCGCAGGGCGAGTCGCACGATCTCGTGAACTTCCTCGTCGCGGGGGCCGTCCGGGTCGTCTGCCAGGGATTCCACCACGCGCCGGTCGTCGTCCAGATCGTGCGGCCCGCCCACTTCTTCGGGCTCGGGTCCCTGTTCGACTCGCCCGGACCGCGCCTGTTCGGCGCCGTCGCCCACGTCGACTCCGTCGTGGCCGTCATGAGCCCGGATGCGCTGAACGGCGTCATGGCGGCGCTCCCGCCGGGGTGCGCCCTCCAGGTCATGGCGTACAGCTGGCGCGTGCTCTCCCGGCTGCTCTACGAGAAGTGCCTCCAG
>CAZLYE010000254.1:0-15093 GCA_964562865.1 uncultured Binatia bacterium (SeqCode)
GTGATCGCGAGCAGTCCCGTCGCCACCAGCAGCATGCGCATCATCATGGCACGTCCTCCCTGATGTGAGCTCCGCGCGCGTGCGGAGCGGACCAACTCACGAGTTGTTTCGTCGCGCCCGGTCGAGCATCGCCCGAAACGCCGTGACCGCGGCGTTCTTCTCGAGGGACCCGACGATCCACCCGGGCATCCGTCCGCCCCCGTCGGTCCGGATCGTGTACGTCACGGCCGTGCCGCCGCCGGCCGCCGGCGCGAGAAGCCATCGTCCCAGGCTCGTTCGCACGCGCACGTAGTCGCGGCTCTCGGGCGGACCCTCGTTCGGGACGGCAGAGCTCACGATCTCGTACGTGCCGGCGGCGGGCGATCCCGAGCGCGTGACCCGCAGGGTCAGGTCGCGGTCCTTCACGAGCGGGACGTGAATCTGCTCGTAGATGAGCTTCGTGTTCCCGTCGTCACGCAGCACGTCGAGGCGCTTCAGGTGCGGGAGGAACTTGGAGTACTCCTCGTGCCTCCAGAGCGTCCGCATGAACGCGGCCGGCGAGACCGGTGATCGCGCCGTGAGGCGGAGCTCGGGCGCGGAAGATCCCTCGACGCTGCGGCGGTCGATGGCGACGCCGTCGCGCTCGCCCCAGCGCTGCCACTGGCCGTCGGCTGCCTGCCCGACGGTGGCGAGGACCAGGAATGCGACGGCGTACCCTCGCATCGAGCCGAGGCTAGCGCCGGCCATGCCCGCGCGGAAGGGGTGGATCGGCCTCGCACTCACTTCGCCCAGACGCGTTCGAGGGCGCGCTGGAGCACCTCGATCTCCACCGGCTTCGCCAGCACGTCCCGGATCCCCGGGCTGTCGGCCAGGCTCGCTGCGCGCGGATCGGCGGAGAGGACGATCACCGGGATCGGGGCGAGCGCCGGGTCCGCGGCCTGCTGGCGGCGGAAGGCCCAGCCGGTCATGACGGGCATCCCGAGGTCGAGCAGGATCACGGCGGGCACGACGCCCTGGCGCAGGAGGTCGAGCGCAGCCTTCCCGTTCGGCGCGAACGCGACGTCGTATCCCGCGTGCTCGAGCACCGCCCCGAGCGCTTCGCGGAGCTCACGATTGTCCTCGACGAGGAGGATCCGCCGCGGCGGCGTCGCGCGGGTCTCCGCGCCTTCGCGAATCTCCTGCATGTGAACCTCCCGACGGAGCCCCATGCAGCCGCGATGCCGGCGAGGGACGCCCGCCAGGTGGTCACTTGCCGAGAGGCGGGGGTGGGTCAGCCCGATACACGGGTCGGATTGCCCCGGGGAGTGCGGATGAGCCTCACGCGCGCCCCCCCTTGGCGCGCCGTCACGTCGTGCCACAATCGACGCGCCGGGGGCGGCCATGAAACTGGCCCGCAAGCTGACCATCGCGCTCGTCGTCGCCATCTGCGTCGTGATGGGGACCTACGCCTACCTGGAGTCCCGCAACGAGGTCGTGCTGTTCGACGTGGACACGCACCGGAGCCAGTGGTTCGGCCGGGGCGGGGCGGCAGCGATCCAGGAGGTGTGGCGGGAGGCGGGCGAGGCGCGGGCCATGCAGCTCGTCGAGACGGCCGACCGCGGCAATCCGACGCTCGGGATCCGTTGGGTCTGGGTCGACTCGCCTGCGACCGACGCGCACGGCGCGGAGCTCTCCGATGCCGCGCGGCGTACCCTGACCGACGACGAGACCTTCACGATCGTGCGCGAGGCGCAAGGGACGCCCCACCGGTACACCTACGTGCCGATGACGATCCCGGGCGGCCGGCTGGCTGCCATCGAGTACTCGGAGAATCTCGAGCAGGAGCGGACCTATCTGCGCACGAGCCACCTCGGGCTCGTGCTCGCGACCGTGCTGATCGCGCTCATCTGCGGTCTCGTCGCGCTCTGGCTCGGCGTCTGGCTGGTCGGCCGCCCCGTCGCGCTCCTCCGGGACAAGGCCCGCCGCATCGCCGCGGGCGACTTCGGCGGGCGCCTGGCGCTCCGCCAGCGCGACGAGATCGGCGAGCTCGCCGCCGAGATCGACGCCATGAGCGACCGGCTCCGCGAGGCCGGGGAGGAGCTCGCGCGGGAGACCGAGGCACGCATCGCCGCGGTCGAGCAGCTCCGGCACGCCGACCGCCTGGCCACGATCGGGCAGCTCGCCTCGGGCATCGCGCACGAGCTCGGCACGCCCCTCAACGTGATCGCGGCCCGCGGGAAGATGATCGCGGCCGCCGGGGCGTGGAGCGAGGCCGTCCGGCAGAACGCCCGGATCGTCACCGAGCAGGCGGAGCGGATGACGGGGATCATCCACCAGCTCCTCGACCTCTCGCGCCAGCGGCGGCCGAAGCTCGGGCGGGCCGACCTGCACCGGATCGTCGCACGGACGCTGGAGCTCGTGTCGGCGGCGGCGGCGGGCGCGGGCGTGAACGTGCTCGTCGAGGGGCGGGAGACGGCGGCGCTGGTGGAGGCGGACCAGGGGCAGTTGGAGCAGGCGCTCACGAACCTCGTCCTGAACGGGATTCAGGCGATGCCGGAGGGGGGCCGGCTGACGGTGCGGGTCGAGCGGCGGCACGCGCGGCCGCAGCCGGGGACGGGGGGGCGGGAGGGGGAGTGGGTGGTGCTGACGGTGGCGGACGAGGGGGTGGGGATCGCGGCGGCGGATCTGCCGCGGATCTTCGAGCCGTTCTTCACGACGAAGGGGATGGGGGAGGGGACGGGGCTCGGGCTGCCGGTGGTGAGCGGGATCGTGGCGGAGCACGGGGGGTGGATCGAGGTGGAGAGCGCGGTGGGGAGCGGGACGCGGTTCCGCGTGTTCCTGCGGCCGGCGGCGCAGCCGGAGCTGCGGCTCGTGGGGACGGGCACGTGATGGATGCGCCCGCCTATGCTTCCGCCGTCTCTGCGACTGTCCGGGGCAGGGGGATGTCGATCTCGCAGCGCACACCCGAGGGCGCGAAGCGCAGGGTGACCGTGCCGCCCGATTCGTACACGAGCGCGTCCTCGATGAGCTTCGACCCGAGTCCGCGACGGGCTGGCGTGATCACGCGGGGGCCGTGGAGCTCCTGCCAGACGACGTGCAGGCACGGATCCGTACCCTCGTCCGTCCACGAGGAGACGATCACACACCCAGTGCTCGTCGACAGCGCGCCGTACTTGGCGGCGTTGGTCGCGAGCTCGTGCAGGGCCATGCTCAGCGGCCGCACGAGGTCGGACGCCACGTCGCCGCCGTCGCACGTGACCTCCACGCGGTCCCCGTTCGCATCATAGGGATCGACGGCCAGCGCGATCAGCTCCCGCATCCCGAGGCTGTCCGTCTTGCGTGCGGCGAGTGCGGAGTGGATGCGCGCCATCGATTGGATGCGGCCTTGGAACGCCTCGCCGAACTCTGCCTGGGACTGTGAGGACTCGAGCGTGTGCTGCGCCACGGACTGCACCGTCGCGAGAGTGTTCTTCACCCGATGATCGAGCTCGCACAGGGCGAACTGCAGCCGCTCCTCCGTCCGACGATGCCCCTCGATCTCGCGCTCGAGCTTCTCCTTCGCCGCCCGTAGACTCACCTCCCGGGTGTTGCGCTCGTGCTCCGCGCACATCACCTGGATACGCTGGCGTCTGAGGACGTGGGCGACGAGGACCGTTCCCGCCAGTGTGGGCACCACCGAGCCGACGTCCTGCAGCCAGAACCCCGCCGGGAACTCGACGACGCTCGACACGCTCCAGACGGCCGTGGCGGTGCTCACCACGACGGTGAGAAGCTGCCACCAGGGTCCCCACGGCACGATCGTGGCGGCACCCAGCGCGATCGCGATGATGACGATGACCGTCGTGAGCGGGTCGCGGGCCACGATGCCCACGCCACCGGTGCACACGGTCGTGACGGCGGTACCGAGGAAGGCGAGCAGGAGATTCGTCCTCGGGCGCGCCGGCGAGCGCGCGAGCCCGAGCACGATCGCGATGACGATGATGTTGACTGCCTGGATGGCGCTGACGGCGGGCCGCTCGCCACCGCGGAGGATCAGCTCTCCCACGAACACCGCCCCGACCCCGGCGAGGATGATCGTGCCCCCGAGCCGGATGCGATCCAGCAGCAGCTGGTCCTCAGCCGCTTCTGGCGTCACCGAACGCTTGCACCCTTCGACGAGCGGCCGATCGTGGCGTCGCCGTCGCCGCCGGGGTCCTGTGGGAGCGACTCGCGCAGGACGGCCACCAGCGCCTCCGGGTCGACCGGCTTCTCCAGTCGAGGATACCCTCGCAGGTGCGATGGCAGCATGTCCACGTTACTGTACCCGCTCAGGAAGATCACCGGCTTGCCGCGGTCCTGGACCGCCGAGGCCACGGCCGCGACCGTCTCGCCATGGAGCGCGATGTCGAGGATGGCGAGCTCGAAGTCTCGGGAGCGCACTAGGTGGAGCGCTTTCTCTGTCGTACCCGCCATGCCCGCGACGTCGAAGCCGTTCCCCTCGAGCAGGGCCTTGAGCGCCTCAGCGACCGCAAAGCTGTCCTCGACGACCAGCAGGCGTGGGCGCACGCTCCTCGACGGTGCCTCGAGGTGGTGCATCGACGTGAGGAACGGCGCGTAACGCGGAGAAATCGCGGTGTCAATGACCCCCTGGGACTTTTCCCGGGGCGTGATGGCGAGCGTGCGCGTCGTTGCGGTCCCCGGCGCACGTGACATAGCATCGGGACTCCGCTCACCATCGGGCATGGCTTCGCGCGTCGCACTCTTCGACGTCGACGGCGTCGTTCTCCGCGGCAAGGGGCTCAACCTCTTCGCCTGCTGGCTCGTGACGCGCGGTGAGGCCAAGCCGGTCGTCGCGATGCGCGGCGCCTGGTACGCACTCGGCCACCGCCTCGGCTGGCTCGACGGGGCGGCGGTGCTACGCCGCGTCGCCGCCGCGTGTCTCGCCGGCCGACCCGCCGACGAGCTCGCGACCCAGGGCGAGGAGTGGTTCGTCGAGCGCGGGGCGGCCGCGATCTACCGCGAGGCGGCGGAGCTCGTGCGCGATCACCGCCGTGCGGGCACGCCGGTCGTCCTCCTCTCCGGTGGGATGGACTTCCTCGTCGCACCGGTTGCCCGGGCGCTCGGCGCCGTCCGCTGGGCCGCCGTCGAGCCCGAGGTGCAGGCCGGCGTGCTCACTGGCCGGCTCCGCGAGCCGCTCTGCATCGACGAGGGGAAGGTGCACTGGGCGAGCACCGTCGCGGGCGAGCTCGGCGTGCGGCTGGACGAGTGCACCTTCTACTCGGACGACGTCGGCGACCTGGCGCTCCTCGAGCTCGTGGCGGAGCCCGTCGCGGTGAACCCGGATCCGCGGCTGCGGCGCGAGGCGGGGCGGCGTGGCTGGCGGGTGCTCGACTTCGCGGCGCCGGGTGAGTGGGCGGCTGCGGTCCTCGATCGGGAGTGACGGCCGAAGCGCGCCGCTTGTCGGTGCGCGCGCGTTCATACTAGATGCCGGCCCGATGCGCCCGGGTTTCGCGCTGCTCGTCGCGCTGGCCGCCGCGTCGTCGGCGCTCGCGGTCGGACGCTGGGACCTTGCCGTCGAGAGCGTCCGTGCGCCCTCACGCGTGAGCCTCGACGACCGTCACCCGACGGGCACGCGACGCGCGGCGGTCCGCATCGCGAACCGCGGCTCCGTGCCGGCCGTCCTCGCCGACGCCGCCGCGGTCGCCGCCACGGTGCGCCTCACCGCCACCGCCGCGAAGGGGCCGATCGTGTGCGCGCCGCTCGGCGTCACGCCGGCACGGCATCGGTTCCCGCTGGCGATCCGCCCGGGCCGCAGCGTGACCCTTCCCTACGATCTCCGATTCCTCTGCGGGCCGAACCCCGACCGGACGCCCGACTGGACCCTCGGCGCAACCGTCGACCATGCCGCGCTCGACGGGAACGCCGACGAGGACCCCGGCGACGACACCTGCCCGCGTCCGCCGACGGCGACGGATCCCGGCTGCGGCGTCGCGCCCACGATCGACGTCCGCGACGGACGTGCCGGCACGCGCTTCGAGCTGCCGGGGCCGTACGGCGTCGGGACGACCTCGTTGACGCTGGTCGACGCGTCACGCCCGACGATGGCGAACGGCAGCTTCCCCGGGGCGCCCGAGCGGACCCTCCCGACGGCCGTCTGGTACCCGAGCGCGCCGGGCGCGAGCGGCGCGGACGCGCCCCTCGCCGCCGACGGCCGGCCCTTCCCGCTCGTCGTCTTCGGGCACGCCCTCGGCAGCTACGACAGCCAGTCGACGTTCCTCATGACGCACCTCGCGAGCCACGGCTACGTCGTGGCCGCTCCCACGTTCCCGCTGATGCACCTGAACGCGCCGGGCGGGGCGACGATCGCCGACGTCGCCGCGCAGGCGGGCGACGTGCACTTCGTGATCGACTCGTTCCTCGGCTTCGCGCGCGAGGACGGGAACCGCTTCGTCGGCGGCATCGACGCCGACCGGGTCGCCGTCAGCGGGCACTCGGGCGGCGCCATCACGATGCTCGTCGCCACCTACGACCGGAACCTGCGCGACCCGCGCATCAGGGCCGTGGTGCCGTTCGCACCGCCGTCGTGCTTCCTCCAGCCCGGCTACTTCGACGCCGCGAGCGTGCCGCTCCTGATCCTGCAGGGCGACCACGATCTCCTGGTCGACGCCGTCGCCGACTCCGGCGCGGCCTTCGCCCGCGCCCGGCCGCCGAAGGCGCTCGTGATCGTGCACGGGGGGACGCACATCGGCTTCGCCGACGTGGGCGCCGGCGTGGCCGACGACTTCGTCTGCCGGCTCTTTCCCGACGGGACGGAGCTCACCGCGGAGATCGGCGTGTTCCTCGAGGCGCTCGGAGGCGCCGCCGACCACGTCGGCATGGACGGATGCCCGAGCACGTACTGCGCGGGCGACACGACCCACATCGACGGCCTCCGCCAGCAGCAGATCGGCAAGGAAACGGCGCTCGCCTTCTTCGAGGCGGTGCTGCGCGGCGACCGGACGGCCCGCCGCTACGTCGCCACGCTGGCCGCGCGCAATCCGGACGTGAGCCTCACGCAGAAGCGCTGAAGCCGTTCACGGGTCGAGGCGGGTGACGGTCACCGCATCCGATCCCGCCGGGAGGACGACGAGCGTGCCGTCCTGGCCGATCACCACTCCGTGCGGGGGCACCGCGGTCACGTCGCGCCGGAAGATGCCCTCGAGGACCGCGTTGTCCGGCGGCGGGGTCAGGTGCGTCAGGACGAGGAGCCGCACGCCCGCGGCGACGGCCTCGCGGGCGGCGTCGGCGGGATCCGTGTGGTAGGTCGGGATGTCGTCGAGGATCTTCGCGACGCGCGGCTCGTGCAGGTCGCGCGCCGCGTCGGCCATGATCCGGACGAGCGCGTTCGCCTGCGCCTCGTGGACGAGGACGTCCGCGCCGCGCGCGTGCGTCACGAGGTTCGGCGATGGCGCGGTGTCTCCGCTCACCACCACCGAGCGGCCGCCGAAGTCGAAGCGGTAGCCGAAGGCGGGCTTCACGGGATCGTGCGCGACGGCGAATGCGGTCACGACGACGCCGTCCTCCTCGAGCACGCGGCCGCCCTCGGCCGGGACCGCCGTGGGGACCATCGCGGCGCGGTCCGGTGGCAGGAGTGCGGCGCCGTGGTGGGCGATGCGGAACCGGGTGTCGGCGGCGTATGCCTCGGCGAAGCCGTGCACGAGCTCGGCGACGCCGTCGGGGCCGTAGACGCGGAGCGGCCCCGGCCGGCCTGCCACCCACGTCTGCAGGTTGAACTCGCCGAGCTCGCCGATGTGGTCGGAGTGGAGGTGCGTGTAGAGGACGGCGCCGATCGCCTCGCCACGGATGCGGCGGAGCGCCAGCGTCCGCCAGCTCCCGGGCCCGGTGTCGACGATCCACATGCGACCGCCGGCGAAGACCGCGGTGCACGCCTCCGCACGCCGCGCCGAGGGGATCGGCGACGACGTCCCGCAGAGGAGCACGCGGAGCGCGTCGGGCGCGAGGAGGCCGGACGTGTCGCGCCCCATCCGCTGCCGCACGACGCGGGCGACGATCGCGTCCTGCACGCGCGTCGAACGGAGCGCGAGGGCGCCCGCACCGAGGGCGGCCACGGCGAGCGCGAGAACCACCCAGAGGACGCGCTTCACGCACTCCTCGATGGGGACGTCACGCCCCTCATGTCGCGGCGAAGAGGCGCTCGCACCCGGTCCCCCCGAGGAGCGCGTCGACCGCGCGGCGATCGTCCGGCGCGAGCGCCGCGTGTCCCTCGCGCAGCCAGCCGAGACACTTTCCCTGGTACGGGAACGGCTGCTGGATCCACCCCTGCCCGTCGATCGTGCACTCGACGCGCTTGGCGCCGCGCGCGAGCGCGTCCGCGTTGGCGATGAGGAAGGGCACGTAGACGCGGCCGACCTCGGCGAGGAGTGCCCGGAGGGTGTCCGGGACGTCGTCACGTGCGCGCCAGTCGTCGTCCGAGGGCTCGAGGCCGGAGAGGTCGTCGACCACGTCCACCCACGCGACGACGCGCGGGGCGATCTCGAGCGCTATCCCGGCCGGCGTCGGGTCGAAGCCGGCGAGCTGCGTCAGCTGGCCGAACAGCCCGAAGTCCGCCGCGCCGGGCCGCGCGCCCATCACGAAGCGCGAGCTCGTGAGGACGGCGTCGAGGAGGCGGAGGAGGCGGCGGTAGCTGTCCTCGATGAGCGGGGCGGTGGTCGCGTTCGAGCCGACGACGCCGAGGCGGCCGATCTGACGTTCGGCGAAGTTGGTCCCGAGCCCGGCGTACCGCGCCTGGGAGAGATCGGTGCGCGACCAGCGCGGGAGGATCGCCGCCGCGCGCGCGATGTCGGCGGGGAAGCTCCAGCGGTAGTGGAACATCGGCTTCGTCACCCACTCGTCGGCGTAGTCCTCGAGGAGCGCGTCGATGAAGGCGACGACCGGATCGGGGGGGACCACCGCGCGCCCGGCGTACAGGGACTCGAGGCTGCGGATGAGCGGCGTCGAGTCGATGACCGCCGCGTCGGTCCCGGGGAGGATGAGCTGCGGGAGGAGCGAGACCCGTGGCTGCGGCAGCCCGCGCGTCTCGGGCGATCCCTGGTGGATCCAGGCGTACGGGATGCGCCGGTAGCGGAGGACGGCACGCAGCTTCCGGCTGTAGGGGGAGCCCGGCATTCCGACGATGCGGATCATTGGTTCAGCTCCTTCACCAGGCCGGCGACGATGCGCCGGACCGCCGCCTGCGCGCGGTCCCGACCGAGGCGCTGCTCGATCCGCAGCCGCTCCCACGCCTCGAAGGAGGTGGCCAGCTCGATCGCGTCGACGAGCGGGGCGGGCGCCCGACCGAGCTCGGGGAGCCAGCGGAGGAGCTCGGCGCGCAGGAGGCGCACGAGCCCGGCGTGCCGGTCGCGCAGGTACGGCGAACGCGAGCGCCGGAGGTTGGCCGCGCGCTTGTAGCGCGCGATGCGCTCGAAGAAGGCGGCGCGACGGCCGACGAGCGCTTGCGCCCGCTCGGCGACGTCGCCGCTCGGTGCGCCGTCGAGGAGGAGCGGGAGCACCTGTCCCTGCATGCGCGAGCTCATCTCCACGAACAGCCGCTCCATGTCGGAGAAGCGGCGGAACACGGTGCGGATGCCGACGCCGGCCCGGGCCGCGACCTGCTGCGCGGTGGGCTCGAGGATGCCCTCGCCGACGAGGTCGATGAGCGCTTCGACGATCGCCTGTCCGCTGCGCTGGGCGCGACGGATCCGGCCGTCGGATGCGAGGGCGGTTGCCGCGCTCACGAGTTATGGCATAGCGGATGCCACAATATGAAAGCAAGGGAGGCCGTGATGTCGATCTACCCGAGCTCGAAGCAGATCGAGACCCTGCTCGCCGGTCCCGCGGATCGGTCGGTGGTGATGGTGAACCTCCTGCGCTTCAAGCCGCGCGCGGATGGAGCGGATGAAGGAGTATCGGGAGAGGAGGCGTACCGGCGCTACGCGGAGGCGATGCGGGCGTTCGTCGAGTCGAAGGGCGGGAGGTTTCTCTGGGTCGGGCGCGTCGATTCGCAGGTGATCGGGACCGGCGGGGAGGGGTTTCACATGATCGGGCTGGTCGAGTACCCGTCACGCGCGGCGTTCGTGGCGATCGCGACGGATCCCCACGTGCAGGAGATCGGCGCGCACCGGGCGGCGGGGTTGGAGAGCCAGTGGCTCATCGCGGCGACGACGGAGGAGCACGCGAGCCCGCGCGGGTGAGTCAGCTCACACGTCCCGCGCGTCGAGCAGCGCGTGTTCCTCGTGTGGTTACGACTCGTTCCGCGGCATCCACCACCGCCCGAGCCGCAGCTCGACGGCCCCGAACGGCTCCGCCCGCACGGCGTCGTCGCCCGCGTACGTGCCGAGCACGACCCAGCGGCCCCCTTCGAGGCCATAGGTCTCCAGCGTCTGGAGCCCCGGCTCGACGAGCCAGACATGCGACACGCCCTCCCGGGCGTAGATGCGCATCTTCCGGCTGCGATCGATTCGGCCCGTCGACGGCGAGATCACCTCGCAGACCCAGTCCGGCGCCTGCGTGAATGCCGGCGTGTCCGGGAAGACCGGCAGGCGCTCCCGCCGCCACCCCGCCCAGTCTGGGACGAGGACGTCCTCGCGGAGGTGCAGCTCGGGCTCGACGAGGATCCACCAGCCACCCGGTCCGTCGGGGTCGCCGGGTCCGCGATGAAACGGCCCTCCGACGTCGATGCCGATCACCGTGGCCGCGTGCGCGTGCGGCGAGGCGGGCCGCGGGCTCACGACCAGCTCGCCGTCGATGATCTCGGCGACCTTGGTGTCGGGGACCTGCATCAGGTCCTCGTAGGTCGCGCGGCGCTTCGGTCGCTCCACGAGAGGGACGATAGCACGGCCATCCACGTATCGGGGAGCAAGCGACGTGCCCTTCGCCCGTTCCTTCGGTGGCCGATGCGCCCGAAGCGCGCGCAACGAAGTGTCACGCGGCCGGGTTGCGATCGTCGCGGCCGGTGCGGTGCAGGCTACCCGGCGGCGGATCTTTGAGGCGGCCCTACGAGAGTCCCAGGCTGATCGCGAGCCACCTCGGGATGACGAGCGTGCCGTGGCGCTGGTTCGGCCAGCGGACCGTCGTCCCGGGCATGGTGAGGAGGGGCGGCACGGCCACCTCCTTCCCGTTCACGGAGCAGAGCCACGTGAGACCGGTGTCTCGGCGGATGTGGACATCCCCGAACATCACGCGTGCGTCCGAATCATTGCTTTCCATGGGCATTGAACCTTCGTTCGGCATCCGCGATCGCACGTCCGAAGTGATCGAACAGCAGGCCGACGACGAGCATCGGCACGAGCGCCGCGAGAAGAGTCAGCAGCGAAGCTCCACCGGTGATCCCGGCCCGTTCATCATCCGTCGCCGACGCGGGCTCCATGATGCCGTTGTGCCCGAATTCGACGAGGACTCAAGACCGGACGGATGAACAGCCGATGACGCCTGGAGCAAGAGTTGGTTATCGCCCGCTCCCGGATCGGTCGTCGAAGTGGCCGCTCGATGTCCCGCGGTAGACGTCCAGCGTCTGGTTCTCGATCCAGTCGATCTCGGAGTTGAGCGCGAGGCTCAAACCGGCTCCGACTGCGGGAGAGACGCCGGGAACCGCACCTTCGAAGAGACGGGGCTCATAGGGCTCGGCGACGTGCACCTGCCACCATCCGACGGGGCGGTCGTCGGCGTCGAGGATCGTGGCGCGGTAGGTGCCCCGGACGTCGAGCAGGGTCGGAGCGTTCCGGCTGAGGACGCTGTAGCCGCTGCCGCCGATCCGCTCGAAGGGACCGAGGCGAAGGGGTGGACCCGTCGCGCGATGGAGCGTCAGCCGGATCGCGCCGTCGTCCCACGCCGGCTGGATCTCGTCCGTGTGCGCCGCGCCGCTCTCCCGGACCTCCACGCGAGCCGGGGCGGTGAGCCGGAGATCGCCGAGCGTCGCGTCCTGCGAGCGAACGCGGAACCGCCCGTGCCAGTTCACCCACTGGGCCGGCTCGATGACGCCGCTGCCGCCGTCCTGGAGCCGGTCGATCAGGAACCCGTCGTGCACCCGATGGGCGGCGAAGGTGCGTCGCGGTCCACCTCCGTCGCGGGGATCCGTACCGGACCGCAGCCCGAGGCAGCGACACACGCGAAGGCCAGTGCCAGCCGGAGAGGCGCAGACATCTCGCTCAGCCTGGACTGCCCGCCCGGGGAGTCAACTCCCGACTTGTCGTCGTCCCGAGGCCCTCGGCAAGACTTGCGTTGCGGGCGGTTCACGAGACGGGTCATGCATCGCGCGCCATGACGGCGCCCACCCGGGCTCTCGCCGCTGTCCGCTCGGACCAGCACCGGAGTCGCATTGACACGGCCGCTCGCGCATCCATAACCTCTCGTGTGCCGGCGATGAGGATGGGACGCGGGAAGCCAGGCGTGCGTGGCGGCGGTCGCGATCTGTCTCATCGGGACGCAGGTCGAGGCGCGTCACTTCGGCGGGCATCATCACGTCACGACCACCACGTCGACGCTCTTGTCCGGCTCGCCGCCCGGGTTCAGCGCGCTCGACAGCGCCTTCGGTGCCCTCATCGACGAGGTCGACGCGGAGCCGATGTCCGCGCACATCCGGAGCGGGTTGCTCAAGCAGATCGGTCATGCGCAGGCCGACGCGGCCCGGGCGGAGAGCCTGCTCTCGACACAGGACCGGACCGGTACCCGGGCGGCGCTGCAGCATGCGCTCCGGTGGATGATCAACTTCCACTTCCGCGCGGGATCCAACAGTGGTCGCCGCGGCGGGGCCGAGCGAGTGAAGCTCTTCCCGCTGGTCGATCCGATCCTCACCGAGTTGCGAGCGCTGCGGCGATCGGTCTGACGTCGGGCGGGGCGACGGTGGCCGACGTGCCGTCGAGGCCGGCCCGGGCAGTCGCGATTCAGATCGCGTCGCCCCGGAGCAGATCGTGGTCGTGCGGCCGGGGCGTCGGGTTGGGCAGAGCATCGTCACGTCTTCACCAGGGGCCCGCCGGTATCTCGTGCGGGTGATCGTCGACGTCCACGGGGACGACATTCGGATCGTGACGGTGTATGGAACGAGCCGGATCGCCATCCAGGGCGGATCGCGGTTCGATCGGTTGCGGCCGCGCCGTTCCTCCTCTAGGCATTGCGCCGTGGTGCGACGTCGCGTACGACCTCGACGCCAGAGGATCCCGACCATGGGGCTCACCAGCGTCATGGTCCGCGTCAGCAATCCCGCGGACCGCTCGCGCGGCGTCGAGGCGGAGATGCTCGTCGATTCCGGCGCGATCTTCTCGGTCGTCCCCGCTGGCGAGCTCGGGCGGCTCGGGATCGTGCCCGAGAAGGTCGAGCGCTTCTCGCTCGCCGACGGCACGTCGCTCACGCGGCCGGTGGGGATCGCGCGCTTCGAGGTCGCGGGCGCGAGTGGAGGCGCTCCCGTCATCTTCGGGGAGCCGGGCGATGCGTGGCTGCTCGGGGCGCTCTCGCTGGAGAGTCTCGGGCTCGTCCTCGATCCGTTCAAGCGCGAGCTGCGCCCGATGCGGCTCGTTCTGTACACCGCGGGACCGGCCGACAGCGTCTGAGCGTCGCTACGACTCAACCGAGCTCCGGCTTCCGCCACTGCGGCCTCGCACGGGTCCGCCCGCACGGCACCAGGCCGCGATCCTCGTGCGGGCGCTCTGCGCGCCGGCTCGTATCGAACGCGAAGCCGCTGCTTGAACGTACCCCGTCGGCCGCTGTAGGTGGCGCGCGTGATCGAAGGTCGGGCGGACGACGTCGACGGCTCGGTCCGTCTTCGCGCCTTCGCGTTCCTCGCCGAGCAGACCCGCCTTCACGCCGACGCGCTTCCGTGGGCCGTCCTGTCGCGCGGCTTCGACTACGACGGACGACGCGTGCCGCTCATCGGACCGCCAGGCATCTTCACGCCCGCGATCCTTCGTCTCCCGCTGACCGTGACGACCGCGCCGCCCGTCCCCGGCAAGGAGCCCCCGTACGACGATCAAATGGGGGCCGACGGTCTGCTGCACTACCGCTACCGCGGGACGGATCCCGGCCATCGCGACAACGTCGGCCTCAGGGAGACGATGCGCCGGAAGATTCCCCTGATCTACCTCCACGGGGTCGTGAAGGGTTGGTACGTCGCCGAGTGGCCGGTGTTCGTCGTCGCCGATGATCCCGAGACGCTGACCTTCACGATCGCGGTCGGCCGCGAGACGGCGGACCTCTCCGGGCCGCTCGCACTGGCGGACCTGGAGCTCGCGGACGAGGGGGAGCGCCGCTACGCGACGCGAGCGGCGATCGTCCGGCTCCATCAGCGCGGCTTTCGCATGCGCGTCCTCCAGGCGTACCGGGAGCGGTGCGCGATCTGTCGACTGCGTCACCAGGAGCTCCTGGACGCGGCGCACATCCTTCCCGACGGCCATCCGCGCGGGCGCCCCGTCGTGCCTAACGGTCTTGCGCTCTGCTCGCTCCACCACGCGGCGTTCGATCGGAACGTGCTCGGCATCAGTCCTGACCTGAAGGTCGACGTCCGCCTCGACGTGCTGGAGGAGGTGGACGGCCCGATGCTCGAGCACGGCCTCCAGGGCTTTCATGGTGCGGCGGTGACGGTACCGCGCGCGGAGGGGCTGCGGCCGAACCGCGAGTTTCTCGCGGAGCGGTATGAGCTGTTCAGGAAGGCGTCGTGACCCGCATCGATCACGTCACGCGCTCGAAATCGATGAACCCCCGCTCCACGTTCACCGCCACCAACCTCACCCCCACCCGATCCCCGACGTCCAGCCCCGCCGCCGCGCGCACCACCTTCCCCTCCACCGGCGGACGCAGCGTCCTCACCCACACCCCCTTCTCCGACGCCCCCGTCACGATCCCCTCGAACCGCTCGCCGATCCGCCCCGACAGCAACAACGCCGCCGCCGACTTCCGCACCTGCCGCTCGACCCTGTTCGCCGCGTCCTCCGCCTCCGTGCAGTGCGTCGCGAGCGCCACGAGCTCATCGTCGGGATACGGTGGAGCTCCGCCCGCGAGCGCCGCCTTCACGAGCCGCTGCGTCACGAGATCGGGGTATCGCCGGTTGGGCGCCGTCGAGTGCACGTAGTCGCTGACCGCCAGCCCGAAGTGCCCCGCGCCCGCCTCGCCGGGCCGCTGGACGACGTACTC
>CAZLYE010000255.1:0-6713 GCA_964562865.1 uncultured Binatia bacterium (SeqCode)
GTCGGGGCGCCGTGCAGCGGCGCCACGCAGTCCGCGGCCGACGCGACCTGCGGCCAGGCCGTCAACCTCGACTCGACCGCGCTGTCCGTCGGACGCGGCCGGCGGGACAGCGAGAACCTGACGCAGGCGGGCACCATCGACATCCCCGTGATCGCCTTCGGCGGGACCAACGGGCTCGCGGTCGTGCCCGGCGTCTACACGCCGTTCGCGACGAGCATCGGGACGTGCACGGCGCCGAGCTGCACCGGCGCGCCGCGCGTCGTCTCGGCGACGTCGCCGAACCCGGCCTTCCCGACCTTCGGCGGGGCCGACGGCGGCTACGAGGTGTTCATGAACGAGGGCTTCGCCCACCTGGACGTCGTGACGGCGGAGGACGGACCCGACAACAACGTGCTCGGGCCGCTCACCGCGTTCCTCAAGCGCAACGTCCAGTGACGACGGGTCAGAAGTAGGAGCGGAGCGTGCCGCGGCGGCGGACGTCGAGCGTCGCGCAGTGGAACGAGCCGCCGAACATCTTGTAGTTCATGAACGGGCACGGGATCGGCGTGAAGCCGTGGCTCCGGAGGAGCGTCATCATCGATTTCTGCGACGCCTCCACCACCACGCGCTCGGGGTCGAGCATGAGGACGTTCATGCTGATCCACTTGCTCACCATCGAGAGGTGAAGGTTCCGGAGGCCGCGGACGGGATCCGGCTCGGGCGCCACCATCACGTCCCACGACGCGAGGATCGGCGGCAGCTCGTCGGGGTCGACGTACTCCGGATTGATCAGCACCTTCCCCGGCGCGAGCGGCATGAAGGTGGTGTCGATGTGCAGCGGCTGGGGGCAGTGGCTGCGGATCTCGTGGATCGTGAAGCGCGGCCCCAGGTGGCGGCGGAGCCACTCGATGCCGGACGCGTTCGTCGCGTTGCTCCGGGTGACGAACAGGTCCGTCCCGCAGCGCACGAAGTCAGCGGCGTCGAACACCGGCTCGACCTCGTTCACGATGTAGCGGACGGGGTCGCCCTTCGCGGGCGGCACGAAGCGGTCGTCGTAGAGGGGATCGCGGAGCTCCGGCCTCGGCGCCGAGACCCAGCGCGCGCCGCGTGACCAGTACTCCTTGAGAAGTGTCCGGTAGGCGTGGCTCTCGAAGTAGCGCGACCGCCACGCCATCGGCGCCTCGATGAGCTCGTCGCCGACCACCAGGATGGCGTCGCGCGGGCTCGCCGTGCAGAAGCCGTTCGAAATCCAGCTGGGCGACGCGTAGCGCACCGAGAAGTCCACGACGTCGGGTCGGCGGACCGTGACGCCCTCCGACTCGAGCAGACGCACGAAGCCGTCGAGCTCCTTCTGCGCCGGGCGGACGAGGAACCGCGGGTAGCGCCGCCCCGCGAGCAGCGGGTAGAGACGCGCCGCCCGCCGGGGCAGGTTCCCCACCATCGTCACGTGGCTCGGCGGCGCCGCGGCGCCCTCGAGCCGGCCGACGATCACCTCCTCGAGCGGATCCCATTCGTTCCAGGAGTTGACCACGCCCGCGGTGGGCTCGACGTCCGGTCCGGGCACGGGACGCGACATCAGGCGTCTCCCTCGTCCGGGTCGTGCGCGAGGCGTCCCCGCTCCGACTCGAGGCTGCACACCCCCGGCGCGCTCTCGACGATCGTCAGCCGGAACCCCGGGAACGCGTCGCTCGGGACCGGGGTGCCCGGGAGCGACGCGGTGAGCTCGGCCCAGTCCCCGGCACGCATCACGGCGCACGTCGGGCCCGTCTGGAGCTCGGCGCGCAGCGCGCGCACGGTGCTCACGTCGGGGATCCGCCGGCGCGCGTAGAAGAGGACGGGGCTGAGCGCGCTCGTGTTGGCGAAGCGATAGCCCACCACCCGGACGCCCCGATCCGCGAGGCGGCCGAGGTGCTCGGCGCCCGACCGCGCGGAGACGAGCGCGTTCAGCCGCGGCAGCACGACCAGCGCGAGCAGGACCTGGATGGCCGTCGCGTACACGCCGAGCATTCCCGCCGTCCGCGCGACGCGGCCGTCGCGGTCCGCGCGCACGAGGGCGACGCCGAGCACCGCGAGCGCGGCCGCGGCGAGCCACGCGGTTCCGGGCGCACGGAGCCTGTGGACCAGCGCCACCCAGGCCGCCGCCGGGATCGGGCCGGGCAGGGCGGCGATCGCCGTCAGGTCCGCGGCGCGGACGCTCAGCAGGGCGAGCACGAGCACGGGGCCCGCGATCACGACGGTCGCGACCATTGCCCGGCGCACCGCGCGGTCGAGCCGCCCGCGCCACGCCTCCGGCCACCACTGCGCGACGAGCAGCGCAAAGCCCGGATAGGCGGCGAGCAGGTAGTGCGCCCGCTTGCTCGCGGAGAAGCTCAGCACGACGAGCATGCCGATCGCCCAGCAGAGCGCGAACCGGCGCTCCGGCACGGCCCGCACCCGCCAGGCGGCCGCCACGGCGGCGGGGAGGACGACGACCCACGGGAAGAAGTCGAGCGCGAGGTTCGGGAGATAATAGAGCGCCGGGCGGACGTGTCCCTGGGCGGGGGCGCCGGCGAGGCGCCCGATGTGGTTGGTGACGAGGAAGAAGAGCGTGGCGCTTCCCCCGAGGACGTGTGCCACCGCGAGCACCCACGTCGCGGCGAGCGCCGCCGCCACGGCCGCCGCCAGGATCACGTCGCGCGCGCGGAGGCGGCCCCAGCCGGCGCCGGCGACGAACGGCACGAGTGCCACGACCACGAGCCCGACGGGCAAGAGGCTCTTGCACCAGAAGGCGGCCGCGAGCGCGACGGCACTCGCGGCGAGTGGTGCGCGCCGTCCGGTCCGCCAAGCGAAGAAGAACGCGCCGAGGGCGATCGCCGCGGCGGCCGCCGCCGCCGTGTCCGGCGTGGCACTCCGGGCCATCCACCAGTACTCGGGCGCCGTCGCGAGCACGACGGCGGCGAGGAGCGGGCTCGCGCCGAGGAGGACCGCGATGCCCGCCGTCACGAGCACGCCGACGATCGCCGCGGTCGCGGCCGGGAGCCGCGCGGCGCGCGTCGAGGCCCCGCCGGCGAGCCGGTACGCCGCGGCCTGCACCCAGTAGAAGAGCGGCGGCTCCTCCACGAACGGGTCCCCGTTGAGCGCCGGGATGAGCCAGCTCCCGCCCTCCGTCATCTCGCGCGACATCTCCGCGACGCGCGGCTCATCCGGCGGCCAGAGATCCGTCCGCGCGAGCCCGACGACGAGGGCTGCGCACGCGAGGACCGCCGCGACGGCGAGGAACCGACTCTCGATGCCGCTCATGCGGCCGCGGGTGCACCCTGGAGCGCCACCGGCATCGCCCGACCGGGCACGACGCCCTCCGCGACGGTGCAGCGCGGCAGCGCGTCCGCGGAGAGGACCGCCGACTCGTCGCACAGGCGGACGAAGCGCACCACACCGGCCGCGCCGGCGAGGAGCGCGTCGAGCACGTCGAGGTGGGGCCCGCCCTCGAGCTCCGCGTGCAGCGTGTGCACGTTCAGCGCCCCCGGCCGGAGACGCGTGAGGACGTGGTCCGCGAGCGCTTGCGGCCGGCGGTCGACGACCCCGTAGATCTCGTCGAGCGTCGGCAGCGTGGTGGGGATCTCCGGGACCCGGAACCTCTCGCCGGCGACGACGGGCAGGTAGGGGCCGACGCCGCGCGTGTCGCTCCGATAGGCGAACCCTGCGCGCTCGACCGCCGCGAGGCTCTGCACCGTGCAGCGCCATCCCGGGGCGGCGAAGCCGGAGGGCTCGGCCGCCATCACGTCGCGATAGATCGACCTTGCCCGCGCGACCTCGAGCGCGACCTCCGCCGCGCTGAGCCCGGGCAGATGGTCCTGCCAGCGCGCGTGGTCGTATCCGTGGACGCCCACCTCGTGGCCCGCGGCGACGAGCTGGCGGAGGAGGGCGGGGAAGGCGCCCGCGACGGGGCGTGCGGGGAGCAACGTCCCGGAGAGCAGGGTCCGCCATCCGTAGACGCGGACGGCGCGGGTGCGGAGCAGCTTCAGGACGAAGTCCGGACGGAGGAGCCGTCCGAGCCGCCGCCCCATGCGGTCGGGCCCGCACACGACGAAGAACGAGGCGCGGATCCCGCGCGCCGCGAGGCGGGCGGCGATCGCCGGCACGCCGCCGGCCAACCCGGCGTGGGTGTCGACGTCGATCTTCAGGGCGAGGCGCGTCTCCTCGGACCCGGTCACGCGCTCGGCTCTGCCGGGTCGGGTGCGCCGGTCCGGAACCACGCGATCGTGCGCTCGAGCCCCTCCTCGAGCGACGTGGTCGCGCGGACGCCGAGGAGCGTCTCCATGCGCTGCACGTCCGGGACGCGGCGCGGGACGTCCTCGTAACCGTCGCCGTAGATCTTCTCCTGCGGCACGAGGCGTACCGTGGAGGTCCCGCCCCCGATCTCGATCATCAGCTCGGCGAGCCGCCGGATGGACGTCTCCCGGTCGGTGCCGACGTTGATGACCTCGCCGGCCGCCGACGCGAGGAGCCCGGCCGCGACGGTCGCGCGCACGGCGTCGGTGACGTAGGTGAAGCAGCGGGTCTGGCTGCCGTCGCCGATCACCGTGAGCGGCTCGCCACGGAGGAGCTGCCCCATGAAGATCGTGATGACGCGGCCGACGTCGAGGCGGTCGAGGCGCGGCCCGTAGACGTTGAAGTAGCGGAGGATCGTGACCGGAAGGCCGAGCCGCCGGTAGGCGAGACAGAAGTGCTCCCCGGCGGCCTTCGAGGTGGCGTAACACCAGCGGTCGATGGTGCTCGGCCCGAGGACGCGGTCCGCGTCCTCCCGCCACGGGACGGCGGGATTCCGGCCGTAGACCTCGGACGTCGAGGCGAACACCACGCGGCGACCGTGCTTGAACGCCGCTCGCAGCACGTTCTGCGTGCCGTTGATGTTGACGTTCAGCACCTGGTACGGGTCGGCGACGTAGTGCTCGACGCCGACGACGCCCGCCAGGTGATAAATGACGTCGGCCTGGGCCGCGAGCCCGTCGAGGATGTCCGGGTTCATGACGGAATCGACGACCAGCCGGAAGCGGTCGCGGCCGAGCAGGTGACGCACCTTCGCCTGCGAGCCGCTGTCGAGCGCGATCACCGTGTCCCCGCGGGCGAGAAACGCCTCCGCGAGGTGCGAGCCGACGAAACCTGCGCCGCCCGTGATGAGGATCTTCAGCATCCGTCCCCCCCTTCCAGTCGATCGCCCGCCGCGAGCCCGGCCCGGGCCGCGAGCTCGGCGCCGCGCTCCTCGCGCGCGCCGTCGAGCTGCACGCGCTCCAGCCGGAGCGCGCCCGTCCCGGCAGCGACGAGCACGCCGTCGGGCCCGACGGCGAGCACCCGGCCCGGCTCGCCCCCGTGCGCGTCGTCGGGTCGCGCGCTCCAGACGAACAGGCGCTCGCCGCGCCAGCTGGTGAACGCGCCCGGATAGGGATGCGTGACCGCGCGCACGAGGTCGTGCAGTCGGCGCGCGGGCTGGTGCCACGCGATGCGCCCGTCCTCCGGACGCCGGCCGCCGAAGTAGCTCGCGCGCGCGTGGTCCTGCGGGATGCGCGGGGCGGTGCCCGCCAGGAGGAGCGGGAACGTCTCGCGGAGGAGGATGCGCGCTGCGTCGCCGAGCCTGCGGTTCAGCGTGAGCGCCGTGTCGTCGTCCGCGATCGGCACCGCCCGCTGGGCGACGATGTCGCCCGTGTCGGGCCGGCGCTCCATGTGATGCAGCGTCACGCCCGTCTCCGTCTCCCCGTGGATCAGCACCCAGTTGACGGGGCACCGCCCGCGGTACCGCGGCAGGAGCGAGCCATGGAGGTTGAGTGCACCGCGGCGCGCGAGGGCGAGGACCGCGGGTGACAGCACCTCGCGGAAGTAGAACGACAGGATGAGGTCGGGCTCCAGGCGCGCCAGCTCGGCGACGACCTGCGGGTCGTTGACGCGGTCGGGCGCGAGGACCGGCAGACCGGCCTCGCGCGCGCGCTCCGCGACCGAGCGAAACCAGATCTCCTCCCGCGGATCGTCGCGATGGGTCACGACCGTGCAGACGTCCGCACCGAGCGCCACGAGCTCGTCGAGGCACACCCAGCCGATGTCCTGATACGCCATCACGAGGACGCGCATCGGACCTCGACGTCGGCGGGATAGACCGCGCGGACGATGTAGGGAGGGCGACGACGCACCTCGGCATAGATCCGGCCGACGTACTCGCCCACCAGCCCGACCGCGAAGATGAGGATCCCGATGAAGACGAAGAGGATCGCGAAGAGCGTGAAGAGCCCCTCGCTCTCGGGGCCGAGGAAGATCCGCCGTGCGAGGAGGTAGCCACCGAACGCGACGCCGAGCACCGAGACGGCGAGGCCGAAGAGCGAGACGAACTGGATCGGCACGAGCGAGAACCCCGTGATGAGATCGAAGCCGAGGCGCATCAGACGGAGCGGGGAGTAGCGCGAGCGACCGCTGAAGCGCGGCTCGTGCCCGATCGGGATCTCGGTCGGCCGGCGGGCCACCCATGCGGCCAGCGCTGGGATGAAGAGGGCACGCTCCGCCATCCGGAGCACCTCGTCGACGACCGGCCGGCGATAGGCGCGGAGCATGGACCCGCAGTCGGTCATCGGCACCCCGACCGCGAGCGAGGCGAGGCGGTTCACGCCGGCCGAGATGGCGCGGCGGAGGAATGGATCGGAGCGGCCCTGGCGCCGCGTCCCGACGACGTCGTGGCCCGCGTCGATGGCGGCGAGCAGCCGCGGGATCTC
>CAZLYE010000256.1:0-6398 GCA_964562865.1 uncultured Binatia bacterium (SeqCode)
CGTCCCGCCGGGTGTGGCTCAAGATGGAGGCGCTTCAGCCGTGCGGGTCGTTCAAGGTGCGCGGGATCGGGTTCGCCTGCCAACGCCACCTCGAGCGGGGACGCCGGCGGTTCGTCGCGTCCTCGGGCGGCAACGCGGGGCTCGCGGTCGCGTACTGCGGGCGCCGGCTCGGGGTCCCGGTGACGGTCGTCGTGCCGGAGAGCACGTCGGAGCGCGCGCAGCGGCTCATCCGGGACGAGTCGGCCGAGGTCGTCGTGCACGGGCAGTCGTGGCAGGAGGCGCACGAGCACGCCCTGACGCTGGTCGACGGCGACGCGGCGTACGTGCATCCCTTCGACGACCCGCTGATCTGGGAGGGACACGCCTCGCTCGTCGACGAGGTGGTCGCGGCCGGCCTCGAGCCCGACGCCGTCGTGCTGTCGGTGGGCGGCGGCGGGCTCCTCTGCGGCGTCGCGGAGGGCCTCGAGCGGGCGGGGATGACCGACGTGCACCTCGTCACCTCCGAGACGATCGGTGCGGACTCCTTCCATCGCGCGGTCCGCGCCGGCGAGCTCGTCGAGCTCGCGCGGATCACGAGCGTTGCGACGACGCTCGGCGCGAAGAAGGTGGCGCGGCAGGCGCTCGACGTCACACGCCGGTTCCGCGTGACGTCGCAGGTGGTGACGGATCGCGAGGCGATCCGGGCCTGCCTCGCGTTCGCAGACGATCATCGCGTCGTGGTCGAGCCCGCGTGCGGCGCCGCGCTGGCGCTCGTGTACCAGAACGTCGACGCGTTGCGGGACGCGGAGGACGTCCTCCTGATCGTCTGCGGCGGGGCCGGCGTCACCTACCCCGAGCTCGTCGCGCTCGAGGCCGGCGTCGCCCGAGGAGACCGATGGACCTGAACCAGGTGACGGTCCCGTGCTTCGACCTGGCGGCCTCGGTCGAGTTCTACCGCCGGCTCGGGCTGCACCTGATCGTGCACGATCCGCCGCGCTACGCGCGCTTCGAGTGTCCGAACGGCGGGTCGACCTTCTCCCTGCATCTCGCCGACCGGATCGCGGCCGGGTCGGGTCCGGTCGTGTACTTCGAGGTCCAGGACCTCGATCGGCGCGTGCGCGAGCTGGCCGACGCGGGGCTCGTCTTCGAGTCCGGGCCGCAGGATCAGCCGTGGCTCTGGCGCGAGGCGTACGTCCGCGACCCGGCAGGGAACCTCGTGTGCCTCTACCACGCGGGCCCGAACCGGCGCTTCCCGCCGTGGCGGCTCGAGGAGTAGGCGTCGTGGCGCCCATGCTGACCGGTAGCTGTCTCTGCCGCGCCGTGCGCTTCGAGATCCGCGGCGAGCTCGGGGCGATCGTCCACTGCCACTGCGTGTCGTGCCGGAAGGCCCAGGGCGGTGCGTTCGCCACCAACGCGCCGGTGTCGCGAGACGCGTTCGCCCTGGTCGCGGGCGCGGAGCACGTCGAGCGGTACGAGTCGTCTCCTGGCCAGTTCCGCTGCTTCTGCCGCCGGTGCGGCTCACCGGTCTTCAGCTACCGGGACTCGATCCCCGATACGGTACGGATCCGCCTCGGAACGCTCGACACCGATCCCGGCGCCCGCCCCGTGCTGCACAGCTGGACGGGCGAGAAGGCGCCGTGGTTCCGGATCACGGACGACCTGCCCCGTTTTCGCGCGGGCGACCCCGGGAGCGTCGAGCCGGCGCTCGCGATCGCCGCGGAGTCGGTGGCGTCCGACGACTCGCGCGCGCTGATCGACCGACTCGACGCGGAGCTGGGCGAGCGTTACCCGCGGGCCGCGATCCACGGGCTCCATGCCGCGGACCTCGTCGACGAGCGGCTCGTCTTCCTCGTCGCGCGGCTCGACGGTCGCGCCGTCGGCTGCGGAGCGCTCCGGCCGCTCGGGCCGGCGGTCGCGGAGGTGAAGCGGATGTTCGTCGTGCCCGACCATCGGGGTCAGGGCGTCGCCCGACGGCTCCTCCGTGCGCTCGAGGCGGCCGCGCTCGCGCGCGGCTGGACGACGGTGCGCCTGGAGACGGGGGTCCGGCAGCCCGAGTCGATCGCGCTCTACCGATCGGCCGGCTACCGCGAGATCCCGCGCTTCGGCGAATACGCCGAGAACCCCTTCAGCGCGTGCTTCGAGAAGCCGCTCGACGCCGCGCCGGCAGCCGCGCAGCGATGACGGATCGCGCGCGTGCCCGGACCCTCGCGCGCGAGGCGATCGCGCGCGGCGAGCCGCTCGCCTGGTTTGAGCGGCTCTACCGGGAGGCGGCCGCCGGCGCCGCCACCGTGCCGTGGGCGGACCTCGTGCCGAACCCCTACCTCGTGGCGTGGCTCGACGCGCACCCTGCCCCTCCGGGCCGCGCGCTCGACGTCGGCACGGGGCTCGGCGACAACGCGGAGGAGCTCGCGCGGCGTGGCTGGGACGTGGTCGCCTTCGACGTCGCCGCGACCGCGATCGACGGGGCGCGCGCGCGGTTCCCGGCATCGCGGGTGCGGTACGTCACGGCCGACCTCCTCGCGCCGCCGGTCGACTGGCGCGGCGCGTTCGACCTCGTCGCGGAGACATACACCCTGCAGGTGCTGCCGCCGCCGGAGCGCGCCGTCGCCGCCCGCGTGCTCGGCGACCTCGTCGCGCCGGGCGGCACGCTCCTGGTGCTCGCCCGTGGGCGGGAGCCCGACGACCCTGAAGGCGCCATGCCGTGGCCGCTCACCCGCGCGGAGGTCGAGGCGATCGGGCGCGCCGGCCTCCGGCTGGCGGCGTTCGAGGACTTCCTCGACGCCGAGGATCCGCCCGTCCGCCGCCTCCGGGCCACCTTCCGTCGGCGGTAGCCGACTCCCACGAGGCCCCGGGCGAGGGCGCATGAGGCCGCCCCCGGCGAGCCAGCTCTGTCTGGTGATTGCCCCCATCCGGATGGTAGATTCCTGGGGGCAGGAGGAGTCGTGGAGCCGGCCGGGCGGTCCAGCCGGTGGGGGTGAGGGGATGAGGAACGAGGAGATGGCCGCGCCCGCGGCTGCCGAAGCGAGCGACCCGGTCAAGGCCCAGTTCCGCGCGCTGTTCCGGGGCATCGCGCAGAAGTGCAACCTGCCGCCCTTCCCGAAGGTCGCCGCGCGCGCCCTCGCGCTCGCCCGCGACCCGAAGGCTCGCACCGACGACGTGTCGCGCGTCGTCGCGGGTGACCCGGCGCTCGCGGCCCGCGTGCTGCGGATCTCCAACTCGGTCGTCTACATGAAGCACGATCCGCCGAGCACCGTGCGCGACGCGATCGTCACGGTCGGCTTCAACACGCTCCGGACGATCCTCATCGCGGCCTCCGCGCGGTCGATGTACGGCGTGCACGACGCCATCGGCGAGCGGCTGTGGGCGCACGCGCTGGCGACCGGCCTCGCCGCCGACGAGCTCCGCGAACCGCGGGAGCCCCGCGGCGGGCGTGACTTCATCACCGGCCTCCTCCACGACGTCGGGAAGCTCGTCTTCCACATGACCGATCGCGACGGGCTCGCCCGTCTCGGACACGCCGACGAGGAGCACGAGCGCGAGATCTTCGGCGTCACGCACGCCGTGGTCGGCGGCGTGCTGGCCGACATGTGGGGCACACCCCACGGCGTCGCCGACGCGATCATGGAGCACCACATCAATCCGGGGTGCGGGCTCGCGGGCCGCATCGGGCTCGCCGACTGGATCGCCCACTCGATCGGGTTCGGCTCCGTGGAGGGCGACCTCCCGCGGCCGGAGATGATCGAGGAGACCACCGTCGACGTCGGCGCGGTGTCCGAGCGCGTCGCGAAGGCCTTCGCGGCCGAGCGGGCCTTCTTTGACTGAGCCGGCGGAGATCGCGGACTCCGGCGTCGCGAGCCAGGGCACCTACGCGACCGCGCCGGAGGACGCGCTCGAGCCCGCGCTCCGCGCGCTCGTCGCGGAGAGCGGCGCCGTCGCGGGCGCCGTCTGCCTCTTCGACCCGGCGGAAGGCGTCCTCCGTCTCGCGGCCGAGAGCGGGCTCTCGGACGACGGCTGCCGCCTCCTCCGCACCGTCCGTCCCGGGGTCGGTCCGTGGGAAGAGCCGCTCGCGGCGCTCCTCGCACAGCAGACGCTCGTGCTCGACGCCGCCTCCGGCGAGCGCCTCCCGCCGCTGGCCGAGCCGCTCGCGTCGATCGCCACCGTCGCCTGCCTGCCGCTCTTCACGGACGGCCGGCCACGCGGGAGCGTGATCCTGGCGACCACGCGCGCCGGCGCGTTCACGGCGGACACGCTGGATGACCTCGCGCCCGCCGTCGGCGAGATCGAGGCGGTGGTGGAGGACATCCACCGCCGCGTCACGGCGATCGCCCAGGCGAGCGCCGCGCCCGCCTGGGGCGTCGACTCCCTCACGGACCTCGCGCTCAGGGGGATCGAGCCGCTCGCCCGCGAGGTCGGGCGGCTGCTCCAGTCGCTCCGCCGACTCCCCGGGGCGCACACGCTGCTCGAGGCCGGGCGGATGATCGGCGTCACGAGCGACCCCGACCGGGTCCGCCAGCTCGAGGACTCCGTGTATGCGCTCCAGGTCGAGTGTCGGCGGCTCGAGACGGGCGCCCTCCAGCAGCTCGCGGACGCGGAAGCACGCTGGCAGGTGCGGCTGGCCGAGGCATCGGCGGCTCTCGCCCGGGAGCACGACCGCGTCCGCACGCTCGAGCGCACGCAGGAGCGCCTCGCGGCGGACCTGGAGGAGGCGATCGCGCGCGAGCGCCGCGCCCGCCAGGACCTGACCGCCTCGATCGAGCGCAGCGTCGCCGACCGCGAGGAGACGCTCCGCAACGCGCAGGAGCTCGCGTGGGGCGCCGAGCAGCGGCGGGCCGCGGCCGCCGCTGAGGCGGAGACCGCACGAGCGGCCCTCGGCACCGCGGAGACCACGATGATGCGTCTCTCCGAGGAGGCGCGTCAGGCGCGGGCCGAGGTGGCCCGGCTCGGCCCCGCGGAGGAGGCGGCCCGCGCGGCGCGCGATCACGCGCAGCGGGCGCTCGAGGAGGTCCGCCGGCGCGAGGAGGCGGCGGCCGAGCGGGCGCACCGCTTCGAGGCGGAGGTGGAGTCGCTGCGCGCCGAGTGCCGGCGCCTCGAGACGTCGACCCGCGAGCTCGAGGCGACGATCGAGGCTCGCTGGCGCTCGCGCCTGACCGAGGCGGAGCAGGCCTGGGCGGCGGACCGCCAGCGGCTCGACGCCCTCGAGGGCGACCACGCACGGTCGCTCACCCAGCTCGAGGAGGTGACGGTCCGCGAGAAGCAGACCCGGGACGAGCTCGAGACCGTCGTCGCGCGCTCCGAGGCGGACCGCGAGGAGATCCTCCAGCGCGCCCACGAGATCACCCAGAAGACCGAGGAGGCGCGGGCGGCGGCGGTCGCGGAGCTGCAGACGGTGCGCGAGGACCTCGCCGACGCGCAGGCCGTCATCCTGCACATGCAGGAGTCGTACGCCCTCACGGAGCGCGGCGCGGCCGACCGGGAGGAGACCCTCCGCTACGCGCTCGAGCTGAAGCAGAAGAGCGACGAGGCGCGCGCGGCCGCCGCCGGAGAGACCGAGGCGGTCCGGACCGCGCTCGCGAACGTCCAGGGCATGATCCTCGACGCCGAGGAGGACGCCCGGCGGGCGCGCGGCGAAGCGGAGCGCGTCACGGCGGCCGCCCAGGCGGCGTTCGCCGCCCGGCAGCGCTCCGAGACGCTCCTCGACGAGGCGCGAGGCCGCGAGGGGGAGCTCCGCGCGCGGGTGGCGGAGATGGAGAAGGAGGCACGGACGCTCCGCGAGGAATGTCAGCGCCTGGAATCGGCGTCCCGCACACGCACCGCGGAGACGAGCGCGAGCTGGGAGGCGCGCGTGGCCGACGCCGAGGCTGGCGCCGCGCGCGAGCGCGCCCGCGTGCGCGAGCTCGAGCGCGACCTCGAACGCCAGACCGCCGAGCTCGACGGCGCCCGCGACCGGGAGCGGCAGGCCCTCCAGGAGCTCGCGGCCATGCGGGACCGGAGCGCGTACGACCGCGAGGAGATTCTCGGCCGGGCGCTCGAGCTCACCCAGGCGGCGGAGGAGGCCCGCGCGACGGCCGCCGCCGAGACGGAGAGCACCCGGACGGCGCTCGCCAACGCGCAGTCGGTGGTGCTCGAGGCCGAGGACGAGGCGCGGCGAGCGCGCGGAGACGCGGAGCGGCTCCAGGCGGACGCCCTGGCGGCGCTCGCCGAGCGGGAGCAGACCACGCGCACGCTCGAGGAGACGCGTGCCCGCGAGAGCGAGGCGGCCGCGCGGCTCGCCCAGACGGAGGCGGAGCTGGCGCGCGTCCGCGAAGAGCAGCAGCGCGCCGCCGAGGTGGCACGCGAGGCGAAGCCCGCGCCCGCCGCCCCGGCACGCGCCGCGACCGCCGCCACGCCGAGCGCCTCCGCCGCGACGGCACGCGCCGCGG
>CAZLYE010000257.1:0-11280 GCA_964562865.1 uncultured Binatia bacterium (SeqCode)
CGCCTTCGAGAAGCCCAACCGGATGCGCTGGGACTACGAGCCGCCCGACAAGCAGACCATCGTCGGCGACGGCGAGACGCTCTGGATCTACCAGCCCGAGGAGCGGCAGGTGATCAAGGCGCCGCTCGACAAGGCCTTCCAGGCGACCACGCCGGTCACGTTCCTCGCGGGGCTCGGCCGCGTCGAGCGGGACTTCGACGCCGCGCTCGAGCGGGACGAGCCGGAACGCTGGCTGCTCCGCCTGGTGCCGAAGCAGGACAGTGGCATCGGAACGCTCCGGCTCGGCGTCCGCAAGAAGGACGCGTCGATCGACGAGGCCCGCATCACGGACCCGCTCGGCACGACGACGCGCATCGCGTTCTCCAACGAGCGCCGGAACGTCACGCTGGATGCGGCGCTCTTCCGCTTCACCCCGCCGCCCGGGGTTGACGTGGTCCGACCGCCCACCTATTGACGGGCCCCCGATGGCGTCCTTCGACGTGGTCTGCCGCGTCGACCTCCAGGAGGTCGACAATGCGGTCCAGCAGACGCTCCGCGAGATCGGACAGCGGTTCGACTTCAAGGGCCAGCGGACGGAGCTCCGGCGCGAGGACACGACGCTCCATCTCCTGGCCGTCGACGAGTTCAAGCTCCGCTCGCTCGCCGACATCCTGCGCGAGAAGCTCGCGAAGCGTCAGGTCCCACTGAAGGCGCTCGAGTGGAGCGCCGTCGAGCCGGGTCCCACCGGCACCGCGAAGCAGCAGGTCACGCTCCAGCAGGGCATCCCGACGGAGAAGAGCCGCGAGATCGTGAAGCTCGTGAAGGACACGAAGTTGAAGGTGCAGGTGGCGATCCAGGGCGACCAGGTGCGGGTCACCGGCAAGAAGAAGGACGAGCTGCAGGTCGTGCTGAAGCTCCTCCGCGAGCGCGACCTCGGCATCGCGATGCAGTTCGCGAACCTCCGTGACTGAGCCACGGCGCATACACCTGGTCACCCTCGGGTGCCCGAAGAACCAGGTCGACAGCGAGGTCATGCTCGGCGTCCTCGCGCGGGCCGGGCACGAGCTCGTGCTCGACGCGGAGTCCGCCGACGTGCTGGTGGTGAACACCTGCAGCTTCATCGGCCCCGCCAAGGAGGAGTCGATCGAGACGATCCTCGACCTGGCCCGCGTCAAGGCGGCGCGGGAGGGACGGCGGCTGGTCGTGACGGGGTGTCTCGCGCAACGCTACGCCGACGAGCTGCGCGCGACGCTCCCCGAGGTCGACGTCTTCGTCGGCACCGGCGACCTCCTCCGGATCGCGGAGGCGGTGGAGCACGCCCCGGCCCCGGACGGGCCCGCCGTGTATCGCGGGGCGCAGCACGTGCTCCCGCGCGGTGAGCTCGCGACCCGCGTGCGGCTCGGGGCGTGGTGGACGGCGTACCTGAAGGTGTCGGAGGGGTGCGACCACCGCTGCAGCTTCTGCATCATCCCGAAGATCCGGGGCCCGCACGAGAGCCGACCGATGGCCGACCTGGTGGACGAGGCGGCCCGGCTCGCCGCCGAGGGGGTCGTCGAGCTGAACCTGATCGCGCAGGACCTGACCGCCTACGGCCGCGACCGCGGCGACGGCTCGTCGCTCGCCGCGCTGCTCCGAGCGCTCGCGGTCCGCGTGCCGGCCCTCCGGTGGCTCCGGCTCCTCTACGCGTATCCGGCGTCCGTGACGGACGACCTCCTCGAGGTGATCGCGACGGAGCCGGCCGTCTGCGACTACCTCGACATCCCCCTCCAGCACGCCGCCGACCCGGTCCTCCGCGCCATGCGGCGGGAGCGGAGCGGCCGGGCGCTCCGGCAGCTCGTCGCGCGTATCCGCCGCGCGGTCCCCGGGATCGCGCTCCGCTCCTCGTTCATCGTCGGCTTCCCCGGGGAGACCGAGGCGGACGTCGACACGCTCTGCGCGTTCCTCGAGGAGGCCCAGTTCGAGCGCGTCGGCGTCTTCGAGTACTCGCAGGAGGAGAACACGGCGGCTGCCTCGCTCCCCGGCCAGCTTTCCGCGGACGTGAAGCGCGAGCGCCGGGAGCGGGTGATGGCGGTCCAGGCGCGGGTCGCCGCGCAGCGCGCGGCCGCGCAGGTCGGGCGGGTCGTCGAGGTGCTCGTCGAGGGGGTGCGGGGTGCGCGGTTGACGGGGAGGACGCGCACCCAGGCGCCCGAGATCGACGGCGTCATCAGGTTCGACGGCCACGCGGCGCCGGGCGATCTCGTCACCGCCCGGGTGACCGGGGCGGATACCTACGACCTCCGCGGTCGGGTCGTCGAAATTCAAGTTGACACACCCGCGAGCGGGGCTTAGATTCGCCGCCCTTCGGAGGCGGCCCCATGCGCAAGACGTTCCTCAAAAAGGCTCGCGAGACGCTCCAGGAGATGCGTGCGCAGCTGCTGCGCAGCGTCCAGAACGAGCTGCACGAGGGACGCGAGCAGACCAAGGACGAGGGGATGGACACGTACGACCTCGCGAGCGACGCACGCGACCGCGAGATCAACCTCATCCTCACCGACCGCGATCGTGACAAGCTCCAGGCGATCGACGACGCCCTCGCCCGCATCGAGGACGGCACCTACGGGGTCTGCGAGAGCTGCGAGTCCGACATCGCCGAGGGTCGCCTCGAGGCGCTCCCCTTCACCCGGCTCTGCATCAACTGCCAGGCCGAGCGGGAGAAGGAGGCGAAGACGATGAAGCGCTTCGAGGAGGATCGCACCTACCGCCGGCTCTCGACCAGCGACGTCGACGAGGAGACGAGCTGACTCAGATCCAGGCGGGCGCCGCGCCCGCGAGGCCGAGCACCCAGAGCACGGCCGCGCCCAGGACGACCGTCAGCACGGCGCGGGTGGCGTCGAGCGCGTGGACGCGCTCGGTCCCCCGGAGCATCAGGTACGCGGCGTAGAGGAGCGCGAGCCGCCCTGCATACGGGACCCACGCGATCACGAGGGGGGCCCACGAGTAGGCGACCACGCGGAACGTCGCCTCGTAGCCGGCGCGCCCGCCGAAGAGGTTCTGCGCGATCAGCACGAGGACGGCGGCGAGGACGAACGCGGCGACGAGCTGCGCGAGGAAGCTCCGGACCATCCCCGGGATGCCGGAGAAGGACAGAAGGTGCCCGAGCGCGTTGACCGCGGCGCAGATGGTGAGGAACGCCGCAGGCTGCTGCAGCCCGCCGGTCTCCGGGATGTCGGCGAAGAAGCCGAGCGGGTCGGTGACCACGCGCAGCCAGACCGCGGGAAACTCCTCCACCGCGGAGCGGCGCTCGAACTCCGTCGTGGCCATGCTGGGCTCGTTATAAGCGCGCCCGTCCGGGGCCGTCCAGAGGCTTGCACGTGACGATCGGGTCGCTGCGCGCCGACGCGCTCGCGTGCCACGCGGCTGCGCTCGCGGCGGTGGACCCGGCGCGGCTCGTGGCGCGCTGCCTCGGGCGCGCCGGTTCCACGCTCGTGCTCCGCGACGGCGCCGGCGGCACGCGCGCGCGGCACACGGGACCCGTCCTGCTCGTGGGCGCGGGCAAGGCGGCGCTCGCCATGGCGCGGGCGGCGGCCGGGATCGCGGGCGGCGACGTGGTGGGTGGCATCGTCGTCGTGCCGCACGGTGGGGCCGGCCCGTGCCCTGGCGGGGTCGAGGTCGCGACGGCGGCCCATCCGCTGCCCGACGCTGCCGGGGTGGCCGCGACCGAGCGCCTCCTCGCCGCCGTCGCCGCCGGAGGGCCGCGCACCCTCGTCCTCGTCGTCCTGAGCGGCGGCGCCTCGTCGCTCCTCGTCGCGCCCGCGACCGGGCTCGTGCTCGCAGACAAGGTCGCGATCGGCGCCCGCCTGCTCGCGAGCGGTGCCGACATCGCCGAGGTGAACGCCGTCCGCAAGCACTGCTCGCGCGTCAAGGGTGGCGGGCTCGCCCGCACCGCGGCCGGCGCGGCCGCCCTCTGGACGCTCGCCCTCTCCGACGTCCCGGGCGACGACCCGGCGACGATCGGGTCGGGCCCGACCGTCGCCGATCCGACGACCTTCGCGGACGCCGCGGCGGTCCTCGCCCGTCACCTGTCGCCGACGGACGTCCCGCCCGCGGTCCGCGCGCGGATCGAGGCAGGCGCATCGGGGCGGGTGGCCGAGACGGTGAAGGCCGCCGATCCGGCTTTGTCGCGCGCGACGGCCGTCGTCGTCGGCGGCAATCGCGACGCGGTGGCCGCCGCGGGCGCCGCCGCGGCGGCGCGCGGCTACGGGGTGGAGGTCGTCGACGAGCCGCTCCGCGGCGACGCCGTCCAGGCGGCGCACGCGATCGTCGCCCGCCTCCGCGCGGCCCCGCGCGGCCGCTCGATCGCCGTCGTGGCGGGTGGCGAGACAACGGTGCGCGTACGCGCTGGCGGGCACGGCGGGCGCTCGCAGCAGCTGGCGCTCGCCGCCGCGGTCGCGCTCCGCGGGCAGCCCGCGGTGCTGCTCGCCGCGGGCACCGACGGCGTCGACGGGCCGACGGACGCCGCGGGCGCGTGCGTCGACGGGGAGACCGCCGAGCGCGCGGCGGCGCGCGGGCTCGCGCCGGAGCGCGCGCTCGAGGCGACGGACAGCCATCCTCTCCTCGCGGCGACCGACGACCTCGTGCGCACCGGGCCGACGGGCACGAACGTCGCCGATCTGGTGGTGGCGCTCCGCGCTGCGTGGTAAGGGGCCGCCAATGCCCGCGGCCGGCGGCAACGTCTCGGAGATGTTCGTCTCCTTCCAGGGCGAGGGGCTGCACGCCGGGCGCCGCCAGCTCTTCGTGCGCTTCGCGGGCTGCCCGCTCCGCTGCCGGTACTGCGACACGCCCGAGAGCCTCGTGCCGGTGTCCGCATGCCGCATCCTCGGGCCGGACGGCGTCGAGCACCGGCCGAACCCGCTCTCGACGGCGGAGCTCGACGACGTGGTCGGGCGGCTGATCGCGGCCGCGCCACCCCTCCACGCGATCGCCGTGACGGGTGGGGAGCCGCTCGCGCAGACGGACTTCCTCGTCGCGTGGCTCTCCGGCCGGCGGACGTCGCTGCCCGTCCTCCTCGAGACGGCGGGCGTCCTGCCGGCGCGGCTCGGGCGCGTGCTGCCGTGGGTCCGGATCGTGAGCCTCGACGTCAAGTGCCCGAGCAACACCGGCGAGCGGGCGCGCTGGGACGAGCACGAGGCCTGCCTCGTCGCAGCGGCCGGCGGGGGTCGGGAGGTGTACGTGAAGATGCCGGTCGACGAGACGACGGCGCCCGAGGAGATCGAGCGGGGGGCGCGCGTCGTGGCGGCCGCCGCGCCGGGCGCGCCGCTCTTCCTCACGCCGCTCACGGAGCCGGACACGGCGCGCCTGACGGTCGGCGGCGCCACGCTCGCGCGCTGGCACGCGCTCGCGAGCCGCGTCCATCCGGACGTCCGCGTGCTCCCGCAGCTCCACAAGGTGCTCGGCATCCCGTGAAGCCGCGCCGGCGCCCGGCGAGACGGCGGGAGGCGCCCCGGCGCGCGACCCTCATCCCCGGCGACGGGATCGGCCCGGAGGTGACCGCGGCCGCCGTGCGCGTCATCGAGGCGGCGGGCGGACGGATCGCCTGGGACGTCCAGATCGCGGGCCGGACCGCCTTCGAGAAGGTCGGCGACGCGCTCCCCGAGGCGCTGCTCGCGTCGATCCGACGGACGCGGGTGGCACTCAAGGGCCCGCTCGAGACGCAGATCGGACGGGTCGGCTACCGGAGCGTCAACGTCACCCTCCGGAAGACGTTCGACCTCTACGCCAACGTCCGTCCCATCCGGAGCCTCCCCGGCGTGCGGACGGCGTTCTCGGGCGTCGATCTGGTCGTCGTCCGCGAGAACACGGAGGACCTGTACTCGGGCATCGAGCACCAGATCGCGCCGGGAGTCGTCGAGAGCGTCAAGGTCATCACCGCGAGGGCCTCGCGGCGGATCGCGCGCTTCGCCTTCGAGCTGGCCCGGCGGGAGGGACGCCGGCAGGTGGTCGCCATCCACAAGGCGAACATCATGAAGCTCTCCGACGGCCTCTTTCTCGCGTGCGCACGACAGGTGGCGAAGCAGTATCCCAAGATCCGGTACGGCGAGCTGATCGTCGACAACGCCTGCATGCAGCTCGTCCGTCGACCGCAGGAGTTCGACGTGCTGCTGCTCGAGAACCTCTACGGCGACATCGTGTCGGATCTCTGCGCCGGGCTCGTCGGGGGGCTCGGCGTCGTGCCGGGAGCGAACCTCGGCACGCGCTACGCGATCTTCGAGGCGGTGCACGGGACGGCCCCGGACATCGCCGGGAAGGACCTCGCGAACCCGCTCGCCGCGATCCTCTCCGGGGTGCAGCTCCTCCGCCACGTGGGGCAGCGGTCGGCGGCGGATCGTGTCGACCGGGCCGTCCTCCGGCTCCTCCGGGAGGGTCGCATCCGCACGCGTGACCTGGGTGGCACCGCCACCACGACGGCGGTCGCCGACCGACTCACCGCGCTCCTTTGACGCGCCGTGACAACGGCCACCCCCGGGGTTAGAATCGTGGCCGACATGTCGGCCGACGTCCTCGCCCGGCGCCGCGCCGCGCTCGCCGCCCTCGGCGGCGAGCCGTTCGACGTCCTCGTGATCGGGGGCGGCATCAACGGCGCGGGGATCGCGCGTGACGCCGCGATGCGCGGCCTCCGCACCGCCGTCGTCGAGCGGGCGGACCTCGCGTCCGGCACCTCGAGCCGGTCCTCGAAGCTGATCCACGGCGGCCTCCGCTACCTCGAGCAGGGACACGTCCGGCTCGTGCTCGAGGCGGTGCGCGAGCGCGAACGGCTGCGCCGCGTCGCTCCGCATCTGGTGCGTCCCCAGGAGTTCGTGTTCCCGATCTATCGCGGCGGCCCCGTCGGGCGGCTGACCTTGGCGGCCGGTCTCTGGGCGTACGACGTGCTCGCCGGCCTCCGGAACGTCCGCCGCCATCGCATGCTCGGGCGCGCCGCGATCGAGGTCGCCGAGCCCGCGCTCCGCCGCGACGGGCTCCTCGGCGCCGGGCAGTACTGGGACTGCCGGACGGACGACGCGCGTCTCGTGCTCGAGACGGCGCTCGCGGCGGCGGCCGAGGGAGCGGTCGTCGTCTCCTACGCGGAGGTCGCCGGGTTCGTGAAGGAGGACGGGCGGATCACGGGTGCGCGGGTGGTGGATCGGCTGGGTGGAGGGGAGGTGGCCGCGCGGGCCCGCGTGGTCGTCAACGCGGCGGGTCCGTGGGTGGACCGGGTCGCCGCGCTCGATGCGCCCGCCGCTCCGCGCCTTCGCCTCACGAAGGGCGTCCACGTCGTCGTCCGCCGGGAGCGGGTGGGGCACCGGGCCGCGGTCGTGCTCCACGCGGTCGCCGACCGCCGCGTCATGTTCGCGATCCCGTGGGGCGAGCACAGCGTGATCGGCACGACCGACACCGACCATCCTGGCGGCCCGGACGTTCCACCGACGGTCGAGCCGGAGGACGTCGCGTACCTCCTCGACACGGTGAACCACTACTTCCCCGACGCGCAGCTCCGGCCCGCGGACGTGGTGAGCGCGTTCGCCGGTCTCCGGCCCCTCGTCGCCCCGCGCGGGAAGGCGGCGCTGTCACCCTCGGCCGTGTCGCGCGAGCAGGAGGTGTTCACGTCGCCGTCGGGCCTCGTCTCGATCGCGGGCGGCAAGCTGACGACGTACCGGCTCATCGCGGCATCGGTGGTCGATCGGGTGATCGAGGAGCTCCGCGCCGCGGGAGACCGCCGGCGCTTCGGGCGCTCGCGGACGGGCGAGGTGCCCCTGCCGGGCGGGGCGATGCCGCCCGAGGCGGTGGCTGCCGCGGCCGTGTCGCGCGACGGGCACGGCGTCGCGCCGGCGCTCATCGGGCACCTGGCCGACCGCTACGGGAGCCGCGTCGAGGAGATCCTCCGGCTGCTCGCCGACGACCGGAGCCTCGGGGCGCCGCTCGTGCCCGGTCTGCCCGACCCGCGTGCCGAGGTGGTGGAGGCGGTCGAGCAGGAATGGGCGCTCACCGTCGAGGACGTGATGCGGCGGCGGACGCAGGTGGCGCTCCGCGCCCGGGACGCGGGCGCCGCGGCCGCGGCGGACGTCTCGGCGCTCATGGCCGGCCCGCTCGGCTGGGACGCCGAGACGGCGCGCGGCGCCGCGGAGCGCTACGTCGACGCAGTGCGCGCGAGCCTCCGGTGGCGGTGAAGCGCGCGCCGGCGACCCGTCGCCCGCGCGCCCGCCGGCTGAACGTCGCCCGGGAGAGCGCGGCCGCTCGCCGCTGCCGTGCAGCCGCCATCGCACGCGCGCTGGCGCGCTCGTACCCCGATGCCTGGTGCGCGCTCCACTACCGGACCCCGTGGGAGCTCCTCGTCGCCACCATCCTCTCCGCCCAGTGCACTGACGCGATGGTCAACCAGGTGACCCCCACGCTCTTCGCGGAGCTGCCGACGCCGGACGCACTCGCGGCCGCGCCGAGCGAGCGCGTCGAGGCGCTCGTCAAGCGGACCGGCTTCTTCCGCCAGAAGACGAAGTCCCTGCAGGCGACGGCCCGTTCGATCGTCGCCGAGCACGCCGGGAAGGTGCCCGAGACGATGGACGAGCTCCGGGCGCTGCCGGGTATCGGCCGGAAGACCGCGAACGTCGTCCTCGGGACGGCGTTCGGTCAGCCCGCGATCTTTGTCGACACCCACGTCCGGCGGGTGTCGAATCGGCTCGCGCTCACGGTCGAGGACGACCCGGACAAGATCGAGCGCGACCTCCAGTCGCTCCTCCCGCCGCGCGAGCGGACCGCCTTCGCCCATCGCATGATCCACCACGGACGGCAGATCTGCGCCGCCCGGAAACCGCGTTGCAGCGCCTGCCCGCTCCTCGAGTGGTGCCCGCAGGTGGGCGTGACGGTGTCGGCGTAGCCCGCGCTACACCGCGACGCCGACCACCCAGCCGAGCAGGAGACCGATCGTGCAGGCGAGCACGCCGAGGCCGGCCAGCTCGAGGCTCGCGCGGAGCGGCGGCTCCTTCGTCACCCAGGTCTTCCCGGCGCCCGTCGCGAAGAGGGTCACCACGGCGAGGCCCGCCGCCGCGAGAAAGGCGTGGTTCGTCGCGGATGTGAATGCGTAGGGAACGAGGAGGAGGAGGGCCCCCAGCTGGTACGCGAGGCTCGTGACGAAGCCGACGCGGACGGGCGAGTCGAACACCTCCTCGGCGAGGCCGAGTTCCTCGCGTGACATGACCCGGAGCCAGAGCTCGGGGTTGGACGTCACCCGGCGGACGACGATCTCGACCTCCTCCGGCGTGAACCCGAGCTTCTCGTAGATCTCGCGGATCTCCTGGCGCTCGTGCTCGGGCATGTGCTCGATCTCCCACGCCTCGCGCGCGATCTCGGCCCGGAAGAAGGCGCGCTGCGACTTGGAGGACACGAAGGCCCCGACGCCCATCGCGACCGCGCCCGCGATCGCAGCCGCGATGCCGGCGAGCGCGATCGTCCGCGCGTCACCGAGAGTCGCGGTGACGCCCGCGAGGAAGCCGATGGTCGAGATGACGCCGTCGTTCAGGCCGAAGATGATCTCGCGGACGAGGCGGCCCTGCGGCGTGTGCCAGGCCTCGTCGTGAAAACGTTTGAGCGGCTCGGCGAGCCGGGCGGGAGAGGGCGCGGAGCCGCGACGCTCCTCAGGGATGACGGAGGGCATGGGGTCCAGCTGAAGGGGGCTCCGCACTTATAGGACGCAACTGTGCGGCAGTAAAGGACTTTTTCGTCGCAAACCACAATTTCACCTTGACAATGAAGAGATGCAACGGTACCCTGCGGCGGACTTTTTGAAAGGAAATTCGGCGGGTTAGGGAGACGGGTGGGAGATGGCCGTTTACACCGTGCTCGATAAGCGAGAACTCGCCGAGATCGTCGAGGACTACGGACTCGTCCGGTTGATCGCCGCGAACGGCATCGCCGCCGGCTCGGTCAACACGATGTACCTGCTCGAGACGGCACGGGGGAAGCACCTCCTGCGCGTCGACGAGGTGAAGGGCGAGCTCGAGGTGAAGCGCGAGCTCGACCTCCTGCTCTTCCTCCGCAAACACGGCTTCCCGTGCCCGCAGCCCCTGACGGACCGCAAGGGCCGCCACTACCGCGAGGCGGGTGGCAAGTGCCTCTCGGTGTACCGCTGGTACGACGGACACCCGCTCCGCCCCGAGCGGCTGACGGCCGCGCAGCTCGAGAACGTCGGCCGCGTGCTCGCCGACCTCCACACGATCGGCAAGAGCTACAAGAAGGGCATCGAGAACCGCTTCAGCTTCGATCGGGTCGCCGACCTCTACGGCGAGGTGCGCGGCCGGCTGCCCTCGTACTTCAAGCGCATCACGCGGACGCTCGACGACGAGGTCGACTACCTCCAGAACTACCTCGAGACGAAGCTGCCGAAGGGCATCATCCACGGCGACCTCTTCCACGACAACGTGATCGTGAAGGGTGAGAAGATCGTCGCGGTGCTCGACTTCGAGGCGGCGTCGCGCGGGAAGTTCATCTTCGACCTGGCGACCGCGGTCAACGCGCTCTGCTTCGACGGCGAGCAGTACAGCCTCAAGCGCTTCGAGGCGCTCATCGCCGGCTACGAGTCGCTGCGCGCGCTCTCGCTCGCGGAGTGGGACGCGTTCCCGAACGAGCTCCGTTTCTCCGCGCTCCGCTTCACCGTGACGCGTCTCCGGGACTTCTTCCTGAACCCGGTCGACGACCAGATGCGCGTCAACAAGGACTTCCGGGAGTTCTACGAACGTCTTCGCATCCTCCGTCGCGAGCGCGAGGGCGGTATGGAAGGACTCCTCATGGCGATGGCGACCGGCTATGATTACCGGAAGTACCAGAAGGTGAAGGCGCTCGAGAAAAAGGGCTCCAAGTAGCCCGGGCGCGGGCCCGTGAAGATCACCGACCTCCTCCGCCGCGGCGGCCCGCTCATCTCGTTCGAGTTCTTCCCGCCGAGGACGCCCGAGGGCGACGCGACGCTGCTGCGCACCATCGATGCGCTGCGGCCGCTCCGCCCGTCGTTCGTGTCGGTCACCCGCACCGGCGGGAAGCCGCGCGAGGCGACCATCGAGCTCGTCTCCCGCATCGGCGCGCTCGGCATCCCCGGGGCGGCGCACATCACCGGGATCGAGGCGTCGCGGGCCGACATCGCGGCCGCGCTCGAGCTGATCGTCGCGCGCGACATCCGCAACATGGTCGTGCTGCGCGGCGATCGGCCGAAGGACCCCGACTTCCGCTCGCCCGCCGACGGCTTCACGTACGCCGCGGAGCTCGTGCGCTTCGTTCGCGATCGCGCGCCGAACCTGTGCCTCG
>CAZLYE010000258.1:0-6768 GCA_964562865.1 uncultured Binatia bacterium (SeqCode)
CCGGGATCGGGATCGGCGAGGAGCACCTCCCGTTGATCTTCGAGATGTTCCGGCAGGTGGACGGCTCGATGACCCGCCGCCACGGCGGCGTCGGCCTCGGCCTCTACATCGTGAAGCAGTTCGTCACGCGGCTCGGCGGCACGGTGAGCGTGCGCAGCGTGCCGGGGCGGGGCAGCCAGTTCCGCGTCGTCCTGCCCGGCGTGGTCCGCGACGAGCAGCCGCAGGTTTCGGCGGCGTAGCGCCCGATCCGAACCTCGCCTACGCGTGTCCCTGGCGCTCGCCCTTGGCGCGCTGGCGGCGGCGTTCCTTCGCCTGCTCCCGCCGGCGCTGCTTCAGCCGTTCTTGCCGGCGCTTCCGCCGCCGGCGGAGCTCGCGGCGTCGTTCCGTCGCCATGCGCGCCCTGTATAATGCACCGCTCGGCGCGGCAAGCCGCGCTGCGTCCCAATGGCAGCCCCTTCGCTCGCGCACGAGATGCCGTTCCCGGCCGATCCGGGCCGCGCCGCACGGTTCGCACGGGTCACGGCGGCGAACTTCTTCTTCTTCCTCACCTTCGCGTCGTTCTTCCTGCTCCCGCTCCACGTGCGGGCGCTCGGCGGCTCGGAGCGGACGATCGGGCTCGTCATGGGGACGAGCGGGCTCTCGGGGCTCGCGAGCATCCTGGTGGTCGGCTCGCTGCTCGACCGCTTCGGGCGGCGGGTCTTCCTGCTCGGCGGCTTCGCGACGATGGCGGTTGCCTCCGGCGCCTTCCTCTTCGTCGACCGGATCGGGCCCGCGCTCTTCGTGCTGCGGGGCGTGCAGGGGCTCGCCTTCGCCGCCGGCTTCAACGCGGCGTCGACGCTCGCCGCCGAGTTCGCGCCGCCGGGGCGGCGCGCGGCGGCGCTCGGCGTGTTCGGCGTCTCGACGCTCGCCACGCACGCGCTCGCGCCCGCCCTGGGCGAGCAGGTCGTCCACTGGGGCGGCTTCGGGGCGCTCTTCGTCACGGCGTCGGTGTTCTCGGTCGTGGCGGTCGCGATCGCGTGGCCGCTTCCCGGCGGCACGCCGTTCGCGACCGAGCGCAGCGTCCGGCTCTCGGCGACGTCGGAGCTGCTGTCGGCCATCGCGACCGTGGCGTGCTGCGGCGTGGCGTTCGGCGGCGTCCTCACGTACGTGCCGACCTTCGTCCACGACACGGCCCTCGGGTCGGTCGCCACCTTCTTCCTCTCCTACACCGGCGCGGCGGTTCTGACGCGCGTGACCGCCGGTGGGCTCGGCGACACCCTCGGACGGAGGACGGTCATCCTGCCGGCGCTCGGGCTCCTCGCGGTCTCGATCGTGATGCTCGCCGCCGTTCACTCGCGGGGTGCCCTCGCCCTGGCCGGCGTGCTGTTCGGGACGGCGCAGGGCTTCGTGTATCCCACCCTCAACGCCTTCGCGATCGACCAGGCGGCGGTCGGGCAGCTCGGACGCGCGCAGACCCTCTACAACGGGGCCTTCAACCTGGGCGTCACCGCCGGCTCCGTGGCACTCGGCCCGATCGCGGAGGCGTTCGGCCATCGTGTGACGTTCCTCTGTGCCGCGGGGATGGCCGCAACCGCGCTCGTCGTGTTCGCGACGACGGGGCGCTCCGCCCGTCGGATGGCGACGGCCCGGCGCTGAGCGGCCGGCGGTCCCGCGCGCCGCGTTGGCGCGGCACCGGCCGGCTGCGCTAGATTTCGGGCGCTCGAGGCCCGGATGGCGGGGACCCTTCCGACGACTCCGAGGGGGCAGCGGGCCGTGCGACTCGGCGCGCTCGCCATCGCCGCCCTGGCGGTCCTCCTCGCCGCCCGGGTGACGGTCACGAGTCGCGGCTGGGTGGGCCGCGTGTTCCCGGGTTTCCTGCTGCTCGACAACCGGGTGGTCGCGTCGGTCGGTCTCGCGGGCTGGTCCGGCACCGAGGTCGCCGGACTCTACCAGAGCGAGGTGATCGCGGTCGACGGCGCGCCCGTCGAGACGGCCGCGGAGGTCTACGCGCACGCCACCGCGCGGCCGCCGCGCACGCCCGTGCGCTATCGGCTCCGTCGCGGGGGCATCGAGCGCGACGTCGTCGTCCCGACCGGCCGCTTCACCGAGCGCGACTGGCTGCTCCTCTTCGGCGCGTTCCTGCTGAACGGCCTGGCGACGCTCGCCGCCGGGCTCGTCCCCTGGGTGCTTCGCCCGCGCGCCGCGGTGGCCCAGGCGCTCTGCGTGGCGGGCGCCGTCTGCGCCGTCTTCCTCCTCACGGCGATGGATCTCTACGGGCCGGCGACGCTCTTCCGGCTCCACGCGGCCGCGGAGACCCTCCTCCCCGCCGCACTGCTGCGCCTCTTCCTCCTCTTTCCCCAGCCGCACGCGCTTGCCCCGTGGAGCCCGGTGGCCTTTGCCGTCTCGCTCGCGATCCTCGTCCCCTACCAGCTCTTCCTCTACCGGCCCACGGCGTACCCGACGGCGCTGCACGCCAACATGGCCTACCTCGGCGTCACGGCGGTCTTCTTCGCGTGGCGGCTCGTGTCGGAGTACGCCCGTGGACGGTCGCAGCTCGCGCGCCAGCGCGTGCGCGTGATCACGCTCGGCACGCTCTTCGGGTTCGCGCTGCCGGCGATGATCCTCCTCGCGTCGGTCGTGATGACCGGTGCCGTCGCGATGAACCTCGCGGCCCTGACGCCCTTCCTCTTCGCGTTCTCCCTCGCGTACGCGGTCGTGAAGCAGGACCTGTTCGAGATCGACGCGATGGTGAAGCGGGGGGCGTACTACCTCCTCCTCACGGGCACGGTCGGAGCCGCGTACGTGGCGGCCGTCGTGGTCTTCAACCTCATCCTGCAGGCGGGGGCGGTGACCGATTCGCCGGCCTTCCCCGTCCTCTTCACGCTCGCGGTGCTTCTCCTCTTCAACCCGCTCCGGACGCGGCTCCAGGCGTTCGTCGACCGGGTCTTCTTCCGGACGCGCTACGACGGCGCGCAGGTGCTCGCGGCCGTCGGCGGCGAGCTCGCCGCGACGCTCCAGCGCGAGCGGATCGCGAGCCTCGTCCGCGAGTGCGTCGACGCCGCGATCCCGAACGCCGGCTCGCGGCTCCTCGTCGGCGGGTCCGCGGGTGAGGTAGGCGGGCTGCCCCGCGCGCTCGTCGGGCGTCTCGCCGAGGGCCGCGTGGTCACGGCGTTCGACCCGCCGGAGCAGTATCCCGACGCGGAGAGCCACGACGGCGTGCGCGACGGGCTCGCGGCGCTCGGAGCGGAGATCGCGGTGCCGCTCCAGCTCCGCGACGAGCTGGTCGGCGTCCTGACCGTGGGACGGAAGCGCTCCGGGCTGTTCTACGGCGCCGCGGACGTCGAGTTCCTGCGCGCGCTCGCCAACCAGGCGGCGATCGCGCTGGAGAATGCCCGCACGTACGAGGCGCTCGTGGCGCTGAACGCCCGCCTCGAGGAGCGGGTGCGTGAGCGGACGACGGAGCTCGAGGGCGCGAATCGCGAGCTCGCCGCGGCGTACACGGACCTGAAGAACGCCGAGGTGCAGCTCGTGCAGTCCGAGAAGATGGCCTCGCTCGGCCGCCTCGTGGCGGGCGTGGCGCACGAGATCAACAACCCGGTCAGCTTCATCGCGACGAGCGTCGCGCCGCTCCGGCGGCGGCTCGAGAGTGCCGCGGAGGACGCGCCGCCCGAGGTCGTGAAGCTCGTGCGGGAGGCCGAGGAGATCGTCGGCGTGATGGCCCGCGGCGCCGAGCGGACGGCGGCGATCGTGAAGGACCTGCGCAGCTTCTCCCGCGTCGGCGAGGCGCAGCGGAAGCTCGTCGACCTGCACGCGGGCCTCGAGGCGAGCCTCCGGCTGCTCGACTCCCGCTGGCGCGATCGGATCACCGTCCACCGGGACTTTGGCGTCCTCCCGCTCGTCGAGTGCGACGGCGCCCAGGTGAACCAGGTGTTCATGAACCTCCTCGCCAACGCCTGCGACGCGGTCGCCGCCGGCGGGAACATCTGGGTGACGACACGCGCGGATGGGGAGACGGTGACGGTCACCGTCCGTGACGACGGCGTCGGGATGCCGCCCGAGGTGGTCGGACGGATCTTCGACCCGTTCTTCACCACCAAGGACGTCGGCGGTGGCACCGGGCTCGGGCTCGCGATCAGCCACGGGATCGTCTCGGCCCACGGCGGCCGGATCGACGTGGAGAGCGCGCCGGGCAGGGGTTCGACGTTCCGCGTCGTCCTGCCGGTGGGCGCGAGCGCGACCTCCCTTGACAGGGCGGCGAGCGGGAGCCGATAGGAGCCGCGTGGCGGTCGATTATCGACAGTTTCCGGTGCTCGTGGTCGACGACGAGCCCGACATCCTCCGCGCCTTCTCCTTCAACTACGGGGAGGAATTCGACGTGCTGAGCGCTCCGAGCGGCGCGCGGGGCCTCGAGCTGCTCGCGGCGCACGACCCGGCCGTCATCGTCGCCGACCAGCGGATGCCCGCCATGACCGGCACGGAGTTCCTCGAGCGGTCGATGAAGGTGCGCCCGGACGCGATCCGCATCATCCTGACCGGCTACACGGACGTCGAGGCGATCATCCAGGCGATCAACAACAGCCGCATCTACCGCTACGTCACGAAGCCGTGGGAGAGCGAGGAGCTGCGGATCACGCTCCGCCGCGCGGTCGAGGCGTTCCACCTGACGAGGGAGAACGCGCGGCTCGTGGAGGAGCTCCGCCGGGCGTACGAGCGCGTCTCCGCGGAGAACGCCTTTCTCCGGAAGCTGGACCGCGCGCACGAGATCGTCGGGGAGAGCCAGCCCATCCGCGAGGTCCTCGGCCTGATCGCCCGCGTCGCGGCGTCGCGGACGACGGTGCTGATCGAGGGCGAGACCGGGACCGGGAAGGAGCTCGTCGCCCGGGCCATCCATGCCACGGGCCCGCGACGCGATCATCTCTTCGTCCCGGTGAACTGCGCCGCACTCACCGAGGGCGTGCTCGAGAGCGAGCTGTTCGGGCACCGTCGCGGGGCATTCACGGGCGCGGTGGAGGACAAGAAGGGGCTCTTCGAGGTCGCGGACGGCGGGACGCTGTTCCTCGACGAGGTGTCGGAGACGTCGTCCGCCCTGCAGGCGAAGCTCCTCCGCGTGCTCCAGGAGGGCGAGATCCGCCCCGTGGGGGAGACGCGCACGCGGACGGTCGACGTGCGCGTGATCGTCGCCACCAACCGGCGGCTCGAGGACGAGGTGAAGAACGGACGCTTCCGCGAGGACCTGTACTACCGGCTGCGCGTCTTCCCCATCTCCGTCCCGCCGCTCCGCGAGCGCGTCGAGGACATCCCCGCGCTCGCCAGCCACCTGCTGCGTCGCCTGGCGGCCCAGGTGAAGAAGCCGGTGCCGGAGCCGACGCCGGACGTGCTCGCCCTCCTCGCGCGCTATCCGTTCCCGGGCAACGTCCGCGAGCTCGCCAACGAGCTCGAACGGGCGCTGCTCCTCGCCGAGCCCGGCGCCCCGCTCACCGAGGACCTGCTCTCCGAGCGGCTGCAGGAGGTGAGCGCGAACGGCGCGTCCCCGAGCCTCCTCCAGCGCCGCACCGACGTCTTCGAGCGCGAGCAGATCGAATCCGCCATCACCCGCGCCGGCGGCGTGAAGAGCCGCGCCGCCGAAGAACTCGGGATCACCTACCGCGGCCTCCTGAAGAAGATGAAGCGCCTCGGCATGTGAACAGCCCACGGGGGCGGGAGTACTCCCCACCGCCGCGACCTTCGACGAGCCCGCATGCCCGCCGAATCATGCCGGGGGCGTTCATCGGGCGAGGAGCGGGAGCGCCGGTGGGGAGTCCTCCCGCCCCCGCGCGAAACTCACGTGCCGGTCCGCGCCAGATCCGCCTGGGCCGTCGGCAGCGTGACGCGGAAGAGACTCCCGCGTCCCACCTCGCTCTGCACCGTGATCTCGCCGCCGTGCTCCACCACCATCTGGTGGACGAGCGTCAGGCCGAGGCCCGTCCCCGAGTCCTTGGTCGTGAAGAAGGGGTGGAAGATCGTCTCGCGCTGCTCGGGCGGGATGCCGGGACCCTCGTCGCGCACCTCGAGCACGACGACGTCGGCCAGCGCCGACCGGACCTCCAGCCAGACGTGTCCGCCCGCGGAGCTGGTCTCGATGGCGTTCAGGAGGAGGTTCAGTATGATCTGCTTCAGCTGGTCGGGGTCGGCCCACACCTCGGGGAGGCGCGGCTCGAACGTCGCCACGACCTCGATCTCGCGCTTCCGCGCTGTCGACTCCATCAGGCGGACGACCGGCTCGAGGGCGGGCGCCAGCTCGACGGCCCGGCGTTCGGCGGTCTTCGACTTCCCGAGCGCGAGTAGATCGCTGATCAGGTTCGTCACCCGCCGGAGCTCGCTGAGGCTCAGCTCGCGGAACTGGCTCAGGAACTCCTCGTCGTCGAGCCGCTGGGGCAGGAGATCGAGGAACGTCTTCACCGCGACCAGCGGGTTGCGGATCTCGTGAGCGATGCCGGCGGCCAGGAGCCCGAGCGACGAGAGCCGGTTGGCGCGCTCCAGCACGATCTCGGAGCGGCGGAGCTGGCGCGAGAGCGACGCGTTCTCGAGGGCGACGCTCGCGCCGGCCGCGACGCCGGTCAAGAGCTGGAGGTCTTCCGTCGAGAAGATGCGGAAGTCCTTGTTGCGGCCGAGCGCGATGCAGCCGGTCAGGCGCTCGTTGATGCGGAGCGGGACGGCGACCTCCCAGCCCTCCGCGCGGAAGAGCCGGCCGCTCGGCGCGTCCATCGCCTCGAGCTCGGAGGTGAGCGTCGGCCCGGCGAGCGCGTCGAG
>CAZLYE010000259.1:0-6493 GCA_964562865.1 uncultured Binatia bacterium (SeqCode)
CTCGGTCAGGCCGGACACGTCGACGGAGGTCTGGAACCCCTCCGGGTACATCGCCGTGGCAGTGGGCGCGTAGACGGCGTCGACGCCCGCCGCCGCACAGAGCCTGGCATCGTCATCGAGCGTCCGCGGGTAGCGGTCGAAGTCGTCGCGGCGGTCGAACTGGATCGGGTTCACGAAGACCGACACGACGACGCGCTCCGCCCGCTCGCGGGCGGCCGCGACGAGCGCCAGGTGCCCCTCGTGGAGCGCGCCCATCGTCGGGACGAGCGCGACGCGCTCGCCCGTCGCGCGCCGCCCCTCCGACCACGCCTGCATGGCGCGTGCGTCGCTGATCGTCTCCATCAGCCGGCGAGCGCCTTCGCGGGCTTGAAGGCCTGCGCCTCGCTCGGGAAGACGCCGGCCTTCACCTCCTGCACGTACGCTCCCGCCGCGCGCACGACCTCTCGGCCCACCTCCGCGTAGCGCTTCGCGAAGCGCGGCGTCCACGCGTCCGAGAGCCCGATGAGGTCGTGCAGCACGAGCACCTGGCCGTCGCAGTGTGCGCCGGCGCCGATGCCGACGGTCGGGATGTCGAGCGCGGCCGTGATCTCGGCCGCGAGGTCGAGCGGCATGCACTCGAGCACGACGGCGAAGGCGCCCGCCGCCTGGACGGCCCGGGCGTCCTCGAGGAGGCGGTCCCGCTCGCCGGGCGCCCGTCCGGCGCGCCGACCCTGGACGCGGTGCCCACCCATCCGGTGCACCGACTGCGGTGTCAGGCCGACGTGGCCCATCACCGGGACGTCGATCGCCACGATCGCCTCGATGGTGCGGGCCATCGCAGTCCCGCCCTCGAGCTTCACGGCCTCGGCGCCGCCCTCCTTCACGAGGCGGATCGCGCTCTCGACCGCCTGCGTGGCGCTCGCCTGGTACGAGCCGAAGGGGAGGTCCCCGACGACGAGCGCGCGCTGCCGCCCGCGGGCGACCATGCGCGTATGGTACACGATCTCGTCCAGGGTGACGGGAAGCGTGTTCGGCAGCCCCTGCACCACCATCCCGAGCGAGTCGCCGACCAGCAGCATGTCGACGCCCGCCTCGTCGAGCAGACGGGCGAAGGCGTGGTCGTACGCGGTCACCATCGTGATCCGCTCGCCCGCGGCCTTCATGCGCTGGACGTCGGGCACCGTCACCTTCTTGAGCTCCATACGAAAACGGCCTCCCTCGGACCGAAGGTCCGGGAGGCCGTCAGGTGCGAAGCTCGAGGAGGAGCCGCTGGTGCTCGCCGCGATCCCCGTCGTCAGCCGTTCGGGGTCGGGCTCGCGTGCCCGCTCTCGTTCAGTCGCGCCGTCTCTGCGTCCCGTCTCGGTCCGTTGCAATGCCCGCCCGTTGTCGGGTCGGGCTCGTTACCGGGATCCAAGCGGAATGTAGTGCTGTACCCCCTGTCTCATGCCCCGGATCTCCTTGATCAGGTCGGCGAGGTCGCCGCCGTGCTCGACGAAGTCGATGTCCGAGCAGTTGATCACGAGAAGCGGGGTCTCCGTGTAATGGTGGAAGTAGTCCCTGAATGCCTCCGTCAGCCTGCCGAGATACTCCGGCGTGATGCCGCGCTCGAAGTCCCGATCGCGCTTGCGGAGCCGGCGCAGCAGCACCTCCGGCCGAGCCTCGAGGTAGATGACCAGGTCCGGCCGCGGGAGCCGCCGATCGAGCAGCTGGAAGATCTGCTGGTAGAGCTGGAACTCGTCCGCGTTGAGCGTGAGGGCCGCGAAGATGGCGTCCTTCGCGAAGAGGTAGTCGGCGACGGTGCCCTGCTCGAAGAGACGGAGCTGCCCGAGCTCGCACTGCTGGCGGTAGCGCTCGAGCAGGAAGAAGAGCTGGGTCTGGAAGGCATATCGCTCGGGTTCCTCGTAGAATCTCCTGAGGAAGGGGTTCTCCTCGACCTGCTCGAGAAGAAGCCGCGACCCGAACTCGGTGGCGAGCCGTCGTGCGAGGGCCGTCTTCCCGACGCCTATGGGGCCCTCGACCGCGATGTACCGCCCCGTGGTCCGGTCCGCCGCCATCCCCTCCCTACCGGGGCAGATACCATTGGGCGCGAGTCGTGTCCACAGAATCCGGCACGCTAATTGTCCCCGTGGACGTTCGACTCGTGGCCGTGCCCCGGGCAGGCCACGACCATGGGACCGCGGTCGAGCATCACCACCCAGCGGCACTCACAGCGGAAGACGACGATGGTGAGGCTCTCGTAGGAGATCACCTCGGCGATGCTGAGGTCGAACGCCGGCGAGGCGACCATGCGCCGGCGAGCAACCGCTGTGCCGTCCGCCCGGGCCCGGTCGTTTCTGGGGCCGGCCGTGAACGGACGGCCCTGGCGGGCACCCACCCCGTCCGGCCGTTCACGCTCGGGCGCGACCGGGCTTCGTGCTATACGGCGGCGCCCATGCCGACGGCGGTCCTCCGGCGCAGCGTCGCACAGCTGTTCATGGTCGGGATTCCGGGCCCGACGCTCGACCGCGCCACGCGCGCTTTTCTTGCCGAGCATCCCCCGGGGGGCGTGATCCTCTTCAAGCGGAACGTCCGCTCCGCGGCGCAGCTCCGTCGCCTTACCGCGGCGCTCCACGCGACCGGGGCCGGCGTGACACCGCTCGTCGCGCTCGATCACGAGGGCGGCCGCGTCCACCGCCTGCCCCGCCCGTTCACGCACTTCCCGCCCGCGGCGACCGTCGCCGCCCACCGCGACGCGCGACTGGTCGAGGCCGTCGGCCGTGCGATGGGTGAAGAGCTGCGCGCCGTCGGCATCGACCTCGACTTCGCACCGGTGCTCGACGTCTGGTCGAATCCGCGGAACCGCGTGATCGGCGACCGCGCCTTCGGGACGGAGCCCGCTTCCGTGGCGCGCCTCGGTCTCGCACTCGCGCGCGGGCTCGCGCGCGCGGGCGTCCTCGCGTGCGGCAAGCACTTCCCCGGCCACGGGGCGAGCGCCGGGGACTCGCACTTCGTGCTCCCGCGTGTGCGCCGCTCGCGCCGCACGCTCGCCGCGGTCGAGATCGCGCCCTTCGCGCGTGCGATCGCCGCCGGCATCCCCTCCCTGATGACGGCACACGTGGTCTACCCGGCGCTCGACCCGCGCCGGCCGGCCACGCTGTCACGCGCGATCTGCCGCGACCTGCTGCGTCGCCGCCTGGGCTTCCGCGGCGTTCTCTTCAGCGACGATCTCGAGATGAACGCCGTCGCGGCACGCTCGACGCCGGCGCGCTCCGCGGTCGAGGCGCTGCGCGCCGGCTGCGACATGCTCCTCGTCTGTCAGTCCCTCGATGCAGCACGGGCCGCCATGCGCGGGGTCGAGGAGGCGGTCGAACGAGGTGGGCTCGACGGCGCGGACGTGGCGACGAAGCTCGCACGCATCCAAGCCCTCCGCCGCACCCTCGGCCGCGCGCGCCCACGCGCGGCGCGCCTCGGCTGGCCCGCCCACACCCGCCTTGCCCGCCGCGCAGCCCGAACGCCGGCCAACCCCTAAACCGACGCGCGATCCCATTCTCCGCGAGCGAAGCGCGCGGCCGAGCGAAGCGAGCGGGGAGTGAGGACCCGTCGGGCTCCGCCCGACGGGGCGAGGGGCGGAGCCCCTCGCTGATATGAATTTTCAATGTGCCACACCGATCTGCTCGACCAGCAGGGGCACCGTCGCGAGCGTCTCGCCGTCCACCACGACGTGGAATCGGTACCGGCCCGGCGCGTCGAGCTGGAGGTTGGTGAGCGTCAGGATGTGCTCGAGGCGCACCGTCCCGCCGCGCGGGCCCTGCCCCACCGTCATCGTCCCGGGCAGGCGGAAGAGGACGCGGTCGTCCTCGTTCACGAACTGCACCGCGAGGCGCGGCGTGGCCACCTCCTCGCGCGTCTCCGCCTCGAAGCGGATGACGAGCTGCATCTGGGCGTGGGTGGTCGGGAAGCTCCGCGCGAAGAGCGTGTCGAACACGCCGAGGATGTTGAGCTTCCCCTCGCGCGAGACGTTCGCTCCGTCGGCGAGGAGCGCGAGCGTCACGCGCATGGGACCGACACCTACCGGCGGCGCTGCCTGCGCGGCTCGGCCTTGCGCTCGGGGCCCGGCTCGCGGTCCTCGCCGGGACCGGCGATCAGCCGCGCGAGCGAGCGGGCGAGCGGCTGCCTGGCCACACCGCGCTCGGTGACGATCGCCGTCACCAGCTCGGCGGGCGTCACGTCGAAGGCGGGGTTCGCGACGCGGACGCCGGTCGGCGCGATCTGCCGGTCGAGGACGTGCGTCACCTCACGCGGGGCGCGCTCCTCGATCGGGATGGCGTCGCCGCTCGAACAGGCGAGGTCGATCGACGACGTCGGCGCGGCGACGTAGAACGGGATCGAGTGCCGGTGCGCGAGCACCGCCACGCCGTAGGTCCCGATCTTGTTGGCGACGTCGCCGTTGGCCGCGGTGCGATCCGTTCCCACGACGACGCAGCTCACGCGCCCGCGCTGCATCATGTGCCCGGCCATGTTGTCGGTGACGAGCGTCACCGGGATCCGGTCCTTCCGGAGCTCCCACGCAGTCAGCCGGGCGCCCTGGAGGAAGGGCCGGGTCTCGCACGCGATCACCTGCACGCGCTTCCCCTCCTCGACCGCCGCGCGCACGACGCCGAGCGCCGTCCCGTATCCGGCCGTCGCGAGCGCGCCGGCGTTGCAGTACGTCATGACGGTCGCGCCGTCCTCGATGAGCGCGGCACCGTGACGACCGAGGCTCCTGTTGACGGCCACGTCCTCGTCGTGGATCGCGAGCGCCTCGCGCTCGAGCAGCATCCGGAGTGTGTCGGGCGGGCGATGCCGGTTCCGGCTGAAGACCTTCTTCATCCGCTCGATCGCCCAGAAGAGATTGACGGCGGTCGGTCGCGTGGCGGCGAAGGTGCGACAGAGGCGATCGAAGTCCTGCGTCTCCCCGCGGAGCGTCCGCGCGCCGAGCGCGATCCCCATCGCGGCCGCGACACCGATGGCCGGTGCCCCGCGCACGACCATCTGCTTGATCGCCTGGGCGACGTCACGCGCATTGCTGTAGACGCGATAGACCTCGCGCGTCGGCAGCAACCGCTGGTCGAGCATCACGACGCGCCCGTTCCGCCACTCGATCGTCCTGACTGGCATGCGCTCTCCGTTCCTCGTGCGAGCATACCGGAATCGCCTCGCAGGCAACAGCGCCGACGCCGGGGCGGCGTCTCCTTGACGTCGCGGCCGCGCCCCCGATATCGTCCGCGCCCACGTGGCGGACTTCTCGCAGTCGTACTCCGCAGAGGTCGCCGGGTCGGTGAGCGACTGCTTCGCCGTCCTCACCGACTTCGAGGCGTATCCCCAGTGGTCGGGTCCCGTGACCGAATGCCGCGTGGTCGACCGCCATCCCGACGGGCTCCCGCGTCGCGTCGCGTTCGCGCTCGACATGAAGCTGAAGGTCCTCCGCTACGTCCTCGAGTACACGTGGGAGCCGCCCCACACCGGGCGCTGGCACCTGATCGAGGGCGACGTGAAGGACATCCAGGGCTCGTATCATTTCGAGCCCGCGAACGACCGGACCAAGGCCACCTGTTCCCAGTCGATCGACCTCGGCTTCTGGATCCCCGGGCCGATCCGCCGCCCGTTCGAGCAGAAGGCCCTCCACGACTCCGTCGAGGAGTTCAAGACGGCCGTCGAGTCGCGCGCGCGCAGGGCCGCGAAGCGATCGTGACGGCGCGCGCGGCGAGCGCGCGGTACGGTCGCAAGGTCGCGTCCGCGGGAGCGGGGGCCGCCCTCTCCGCGTAGGCTTTCGGCGGCCGACGCGGCGCACGCAGGAACGGAACGGGCGTTCCGCCTCGAGATGCGCTTCGAGGGCGACCTCCGCTCCCGCGGACGGGTCGCTCGCTAGCCCGCCGCGCGCACCGGCGCGAGCGTCGGCAACGACGCTCCGTCGAGCCAGCGCGTCGCGACGGCGATGGCCCAGAGGCGCGGGCCGTGGTCGCGACGGCCGGCGAGATGCTCCTCGCACAGACGGGTGACCGTGTCGTGCCGGAAGAATCCCTGGGCCGCGATCCGTCCGGGCGACAGCGTCTCGTCGATCAGCTCCCCCCACGCCGCGTGCGGCGGCGCCGACGCCGCGTGCGGGCGGCGGACGGCGGCGCTCGGCAGGCGGTCGCCGAGTGCCTCCCGCAGGAGGAGCGAGCGACTGGACGCGCTCGCGCGCCGGCCCGCCGGCACGCTCGCGGCGAACTGCGCGAGCCGATGGTCGGCGAGCGGCAGCCGCACCTCGAGCCCCGGCGCCGCCGCTTGGAACGCCGCGGCGCGCGACGGCAGCCGGAGCGTCAGCTCGACGTGGTGGATCGCGTCGAGCGTGTCCTCGGCGCCGCTCGCGACGGCGTCGGCGAAGAGCGTCGCCAGCGCGCCCCAGGGGCGCGCGTCTCCGAGCGCCGCGAGCGTGTCGGGCGTGTAGAGCTCCGCCCGCTCCTCGGGGCCGACGAGGCTCACGGCGCGCGCGTACATCTCGAGCGGGGCGAGG
>CAZLYE010000260.1:0-2665 GCA_964562865.1 uncultured Binatia bacterium (SeqCode)
GCGGCCCGCGACCGCGATCGGGTCGAACTGGATCGAGCCGAGTTTCCGGATCACCTCGAGCACTCCCTCGGGGCCGGTGAGCGACCGCGCGGGCGCGAGGAAGTGGCGGCCGACGAGATAGCGGCGCGCCGCCTCCGGGCTGACCGTGACGGAGGGCGCGGTCAGGAGAGCTGTCGGAGCCCGTCGGCGACCCACGCCCGGAGCTCGTCCGACTGGACGAACGGAGCGCCGTCCGCCTCGGCCCGGGCGAACACGTCGTCCGCCGACGCGCCGGCCTGCAGCCCGGCGTAGAGGTAGATGAGGGCGGACGAGCGAGGTCCCGTCCGGCAGGTCACGAGGGTCGGCCGCGGCAGGCCGTCGAGCGCCTCGATCTGCTTGCGGGCGAGATCGAGGTCGAGCGGAGTCGGCGGGTCGGAGACGACGTACGCCGACACGGGAACGGCGCGCTCGACGTCCGCGTACGACATGCCGCCCTCCATCGAGGCGAACTCCTCGCCGCAGAGATAGAGCCAGGAGGCAGCGCCCTTCTCGCGGGCGAACGCCTCCGGATCTGCGATCAGCCCGCGGTTGTTCATAAGGTCGGTCGGGGTCTCGAAGTCAGCCATGCGGCGATCCTACTCCGGACGGCCCGTATCGTCTGGCGGCCGATGCCGACTTCGCCGCTCGAGCTCACGCGCGCCCAGATCCTCGCCTTCCGGCGCCGCGTCGGTGCACTCGACGAGCGGCTTCCCCGCGGCGCGCGGTCGCTCCGGCTGGCGGCCTGGGCGGGGCTGACGGACAGCGTGCCGCGCGCGGCCTTGCTCTCGATCCACGCGCGGGTCGAGGGAGCACACGCGGCGAGCTGGGAGGATCCGTCGCTCGTCCAGGTCTGGGGCCCGCGCTACAGCGTCTACGTCGTGCCCGCCCGCGACCGCGGGATTTTCACCCTGGGAAGGCTGCCCGACGCCACGCATCGCCGCCGCCGAGCCGAGGACATGGCCGCACGTCTGGACGCCTTCCTCGCCGGACGGCGATTGAAGGACAACGATGTGCAGAAGGCGCTCGGCGTAGGGAACGCGGTCAAGTACGCGACGACGACGGGCACCCTGTTGATCCGCTGGGACGGCGCGCGGACTCCGATGATCTGGACGGTGCCGCGGCCGGAGATCGAGCCGCACGACGCGCGTCGCGAGCTCGCCCGCCGCTACCTCCACATCTTCGGTCCGGCGACGCCGGAGGCGTTCTCCACCTGGGCGGGGATTGCGGAGTCGGAGGCCCGGGCGACGTTCGAGGCTCTGAGCAGGTCGCTCGCCCCGGTGCGCACGCCGATCGGCGAGGCCTGGATCCTCGCTCGCGATGAGGCCGGCTATCGCGAGCCGCCGCGGCCGCCGGTGGCCGCGCGTCTCCTGCCCAGCGGCGACACGTACTTTCTCCAGTGGGGAGCCGGGCGCGAGCTCCTGGTCCCCGACACCGGGCACCGTGCCGAGCTGTGGACCTCCCGTGTCTGGCCGGGCGCTGTCCTCGTCGGCGGGGAGATCGTGGGGACGTGGCGGCGAACGCAAGCCGACGTCGGCCTTCAACTCTGGCGCCGGCTGACGAGGACGGAGCGCGACGCGGTCGAGGCTGAGGCGCGGTCACTGCCGCTGCCGGGGATCGAGGGGCAGGTCGGCGTCCGCTAGCGCCCGTTGCCCCGACGACCCGCGCAGGCGAGCGCGTCCCCGCGGCGAAGTACGCTGACGACGTGCTCGCGGCGACCAGCCCGCACCTCAGCGTCCTCGATCAGCTCGGCGATCACCTCGACGTCCTGTGGGGGGCGGTCGTCGCGTTCGCCATCGTCGTCCTGCTGACGCCCGCCGTAGGAGGGATGGCGCGGCGGCTCGGCGTCGTCGACATCCCCGGCGGAAGGCGCATCAACCCGCTCCCGGTTCCGCGCCTCGGCGGGATCGGGCTCTTCCTCGGGATGCTCGTGCCGGCGCTCGCCTTCCTCCACGTCGGCCACCAGACGCGCGGGCTGCTGCTCGGGGCCGCGATCGCGGTCACCGTCGGCATCGTCGACGACTTCCGCGGCCTTCCGTGGTACGCAAAGCTCGCGGGCCAGATCGCGGCCGCGGCCGTGGCGACCGGCTTCGGCATCTGGGTGCACCGATTCACGTTCCCGTTCGTCGGGATCCACACCCTGCCGGCTTCGGTCGGAGTTCCGCTCACGATCATCTGGATCGTCGCGATCATGAACATGTTCAACTTCCTCGACGGGCTCGACGGACTCGCCGCCGGGGTCGCCGCGATCGCAGGATTGACGTTCAGCGTGATCGCGCTCTCGCTCGGGAAGTACGACGCCGCCGTTCTCTCGGCCATCGTCTTCGGCGCCTGCGTCGGCTTCCTGCGCCACAACTTCTATCCGGCACGAATCATCATGGGCGACTCCGGCGCGCTCCTGCTCGGCTACATGCTCGCGACCATCTCGGTGCAGGGCCTGCTGAAGACGGCCGCGAGCGTCGCCCTGTTCTTCCCGCTGCTCGTCCTGGCGGTTCCGATCGTCGACACGACGTTCGTCGTCGTCCGGCGGCTCAAGCACGGCGAGCGGGTGTTCGAGGCCGACCAGGCCCACCTGCACCACCGCTTCCTCCGGCGAGGCTTCTCGCAGCGGCGGGCCGCACTGACGATCTGGGCCTGGTGCATCACCCTC
>CAZLYE010000261.1:0-5572 GCA_964562865.1 uncultured Binatia bacterium (SeqCode)
ACCCCGGCCAGCCGACCAGGAGGTGCTCGTGCATGAGGGTCGGGCCGAGCTCGTCGGGCGCGCAGCCTCCCGTGACCGTCTGGACGTTCTGCATGCGGGGAGAAGAGCGTGGGCCGGTCGCGCAAGTCAACCCGACTTTGACTTTCCCCCCCGCCTCGCCCGACTATCGGCCACGCATGCGCGGCGCGTCGTGGATCGGGGTCGCGGTGGCTGCCCTCCTGCTCGCCGCGGGCACGCTGAGGTTTGCCGCCCGGATCCTCGTCGTCGCCGACCCGCTGCCGGCGCACGCGGACGCGATCGTGATCCTGGCGGGCTCGGTCCCCGACCGCGTCCTCGAGGCCGCGGACCTCTACCGGAAGGCCGTCGCGCCCCTCGTCGTCGTGACGCGCGAACCCATGCGGCGCGGAGACGCTCCCCTCCGCGCCCGCGGCGTCCACCTTCCCGAGGGCGACGACCTGACGGTCGCGGCGCTCGCTAGTCTCGGCGTCCCGCCCGAGGCCACGCTCGTCCTCCGCCGCCGCGCGGTCAGCACGCGGAGCGAGGCGCGGACGATTGCCCGCTGGGCCTGCGCGCACCGGCTGACGTCGCTCGTCGTCGTCACGTCGCCCGCCCACACGCGTCGCGCCCGCCTGATCCTCCGCCAGGCCCTCGGCCCCACGATCGCCCTCGCCGTCCGCCCCTCACGCTACGACAGCTTCTCTCCCAGCCGCTGGTGGCACATCCGCCGCGATCAGAAGATCGTGCTCTCCGAGTACGAGAAGCTCGCGAACTACTGGGTCCGCGAGCACTGGACCATCGAGCCGTGCGGCGGCCTCGGCCACCACGGCCGCCCGCAGCGGTAGAGTCCCGGCGGGCGCGGGCGGCGCCGCCGCAGGCGCGCCTCTACGCCGACGCCTTCAGCAGCGGGCCGAGCTCGCCGCGCGCGTGCATCTCGCGCACGATGTCGCAGCCGCCGATGAACTTCCCGTCCACATACACCTGCGGGATGGTCGGCCAGTTCGAGTAGACCTTGATCCCATCGCGCTTCTCGGGCTCGGCGAGGACGTCGACGGCCTTGAACGGCACGCCGATCTCCCGCAGGACCTCCACGGTCGCCGCCGAGAAGCCGCACATCGGGAAGCTCGGCGTCCCCTTCATGTACACGACGACGCGGTTCTCCCGCACCTCGCGCTCGATGTCCTTCAGAACGTCGGCCATCAATCACGCTCCTGCTAGAGCGCCGTCGTCCGCAACGACAGCGCGTGGATCCGCGGCATGAGCCCGCCGAGCGCCCGGTAGACCAGCTGATGCTGCTCGATCAGGGTCTTCCCCGCGAACGCCGCCGCCTGCACCACGACCTCGAAGTGGTCGCCCGCGCCGGTCGTGTCGGCGACCTCCATGCGCGCTCCGGGAAGCGCCGCTTCGATCGCGCGTCGGATCTCCTCGGGACTCGTCATGCACGGGCACTCCGTCGGCTGGTACACTCTGCACCCGGCTCACGCAAGCGGTGCGCCCCCGCGCTCGCGCCTAGGGGTGGGCGGCGGGATGCGCGTCGCCGCCGAAGTCCTTCAGGTTCAGGAACGGCACCGGGCCGCCCCCGGTGAACTGCGGCAGCGTGCCGTTCCATCGCTCGATCGCCTTGTTCTGGATGAGCAGCGGCGTGAGCGCCTCCTGAAGGAGCTTGTTCGCCTCGGCCTGCGCCTTGGCCTTCACGAGCGTCGCCTGCGCGTCGCCCTCGGCCTCGGCAACCTTCGCCTTGGCGAGCGTCTGCTGGCGCTGGAGCTCGTATTCCGCCTGCTGCGCCTGCTGCTGCGCCGCCATCTTCTCCTGCATCTGCTTCTCGATCGCGTCGGGGAGATGGCTCGCGCCGAGGTTCACCTTGTCCACCTCGAACCCCATCTTGTTCATCTGGGTCTGCAGGTCGTCGAGAATCTGCCCCTGCAGCTGCCCGCGCTGGTTCGAGATGAGATCGGTGAGCGACATCTGTCCGGCCGCGTTCTGTGCTGTCGTGATGATCGTCCGCCGGATGAAGGTCTTCTCGATGTCGGCGATGTCCGCGCCTCGGAAGGCACGAAAGACATCCGCCGCCCTCAGTTCGCTCGTGTTGTAGGTCACGGAGATGTCCTGACCGATGTGCTGGCCCTCCTTGGTCGGCAGGTCGACGGAGTCGTCGCCTCGGACGGAGCCCTCCTCGCTCCGGCGCACCATCGTGTAGGTGCGGAGCGCGATCGGGTAGGACTGGACCTGCGTGATCCACGGGATGCGCCAGGCGACGCCCTGCCCGACCGTCTTGAGCGCGCCCGACCACCGGTTGAACACCACGCCCACGTTCCCGGGCTGGATGATCGTGAACGACGACCACACCGCGGCGATCACGAAGAGCACGATGCCGAGGACCGCGGCGCTCGCCATCATCGCGGGCGCATTGCCACGGAAGTCATCCGCCATCGCGATCCTCCCGCCCGAACGTCCCGTCCCGTCGGCGCTCGAGCACGACGACGCTCCCGCGCCGCCGCGGCGCGCGACCCGACAGGCGCCGCGCGATACGCGCCTCCAACCAGCGGCGAAGCGGTCCGAGCGCCCAGTAGAGCAGCGCCACCAGCCCGGCCAGGAAGAGCACCTCGCCCGTCCCGATCATCCCCGCCCTTATACCCCCCCAAGCCGAACCCGACCAACGCACCCAAAGCAACCTGGGGACAGGTTCTCCGCGCGCGACGCGCGCGGCCGAGCGTCAGCGAGCGGGGAGTGAGGACCCGTCGGGCGGACGCCCGACGGGGCGAGGGGCAGAGCCCCTCGCTACTTTACGGCACGCAGGTGAGGTTCGGGCTCGCGTCGCTCGTCCAGGTGCAGACCTTGGACGACTGCGGATGGCTCGTCTGGATGGTGAACGACGTGGCCGTCGCGGTCGCGACGCACGCCACCCCGGGGGACAGGTTCACGCCCGGGAGCAGCAGGCAGCTGCCGCTCAGGTACGACATGGTGTCGCCGAAGTACGCTTCCTCGGCGGTCGCCACGTTGCGTGCGTCCTGCATCACGCGCGCGTCGTAGCCCTTGCCCTGCTGGGCGGTGAAGACCGGGATGGCGATGGCCGCGAGGATTCCGATGATCGCGACCACGACCAGAAGCTCGATGAGCGTGAACCCGGCCTGGCGATGGCGACCCAGCCGCATGTCGGTGACGGGGAGCAAGCGCGATGCCAGGGCCGCAGACCATATCAGGCGAAGACGTGAGGGCGGGGTGTCCGACGTAGGGACGCCGACCCGGCGAAAGCGTGACACGGTCCTGAGCTGCCCTTTCGTGTTCGCTTGCTCGGCTGCGCAGTGCCGAGCGAGAGGCGGGTGCCATGCCGCCGAGCCCTCCGTCCGCACGTCGGAATGGGAGCCCCGCATGGCGTCACTTCCGGCGCAGCGATGTCGGGACGATCCGCCCGCGGGACGACGTGCGGCCTGCGCACATCCATCGATCATACTCGGGGGCCGCAACCCATGCGGCGCCCGCGCGCGCGATCCTCGTGGTCTGCCTGCTCGTCCTGGTCGCCGCCGAGGCGCACGCACGACGCTGCGGCGGACGACGTCGTCCTCACACTCTGATCGGGGTGGACCGGCCGCCCGCCGTCGGTTAATAACCTCCGGCAGGAGGAGCCGACCCGATGGCAGCCGACCGCATCATCTCCGCCGACTCGCACGTCAACCCACCGAAGGATCTGTGGACGACGCGCGCCCCGCAGGCGCTGCGCGAGCGCGCCCCGCGTGTCGAATCGACGCCGCAGGGCGACTTCTGGATCACCGACGAGCAGATCTCGGGCGCGATCGGTCTCGACGCGTCGGCCGGGCGCAAGCCCGAGGAGTTCCGCCCGTCCGGCCTCGGCTACAAGGACATGCGCCCGGGATCGTACGACCCGAAGGCGCGCCTCGCCGACATGGACCTCGACGGCGTCGACGCGGAGGTCCTCTACTTCGGCGGCCCGGTCACGCAGTACGCGAAGGACCCCGCGCTCCGCACGTTCGTCGTCCGCACGTACAACGACTGGATGGCGGAGCTGTCGAAGGCTGCTCCCAGCCGGCTCATCGGCCTCGCGCACGTTCCGCTCCTCGACCTGAACGAGGCGACCCAGGAGCTCGCGCGCGTCACGAAGCTCGGCCTCCGCGGCTTCCACGTCGACCCGTTCCCGGACGAGCGCGGCGGCAAGGCGCTCTGGGACCCGGCGTACGAGCCGTTCTGGTCGCTCGTCGAGGAGACCGGGCTCCCGATCAGCTTCCACATCGTCGGGCCGCGGAACGCGAACGTCGCCCAGACCTTCATGAACCCGACGCCGGGCGTGAAGGAGACCTTCATCGCCATCGCGCCGATCTCGATCTGCGAGGTGGTCTCGACGCTCGTCTTCACGGGCATCCTCGCGCGGCACCCGAAGCTCCACTTCGTGCTGGTCGAGTGCGGGATCGGCTGGATCCCCTACTTCGTCGAGCGCATGGACCAGACGTTCAACAAGCACCGCTTCTGGACCAAGTCGGTCATCACGGAGAAGCCGAGCACGTACTGGTACCGCCAGGGCCATGCCACCTTCATCCAGGACCTGGCCGGCGTCGCCGCCCGGCATCGCGCGGGAGTCCGGAACATCATGTGGTCGACGGACTACCCCCACAGCGACAGCACGTGGCCGAAGTCGCGGGAGGCGCTCGCCGAGCACTTCAAGGACGTGCCGGCGGACGAGCGCAACCTGATCGCGGGCGGGAACGCCGCGGCGCTCTACCACCTCAACTGACGGCGCGGGGGACGCCCCGGTGCAGTTCGGGGTGACGCTCCCCCAGTTCGGTCCGCTCGCGGCGGGACCCGGCGTCGCCGAGCGGATCGCGCGCGTCGCCGTCACCGCCGACCGGCTCGGCTACGACGTCCTCTGGACCGCCGAGCACATCGTCTTCCCGCACGACATCCGCACGCCCTCGACGCTGTCCTACGTGGCCGCCCTCACCGCACGGATCCGCCTCTCCTGCTCGGTCATGATCCTGCCCTACCGGAACCCGGTCGTCCTCGCGAAGGAGCTCGCGACGCTCGACGTCCTCTCGGGCGGGCGCCTCGTGGTCGGCGTCGCGTCCGGCTGGCTCGCCGAGGAGTTCCGCATGCTCGGTGTCCCGTTCCGGGAACGTGGGGCGCGGATGGACGAGTACCTCGACGTGCTCTGCGCGTCCTCTGGACCGAGGACCGGGTGACGTTCCACGGCCGCTTCGTCCGGCTGGACGACGCGGCCTTCTTCCTGAAGCCCCTCCAGAAGCCGCACCCGCCGATCTGGATCGGCGGCGCGTCCGAGCGCGCGCTCGAGCGGGTGGTCCGCCTCGGGGCGGGCTGGATCGCGGCGCCGCGTCCCGACCTCGCCGCGCTCGCGGCCGACGTGGCGCGTCTCCGGCGTCTCGCCGCGGTACGGGGACGGGACCCGGGCACGACCGGCGTCGCGTCGGGCGGCGGCGCGCGCACGGTGGACGATCTGCTCGCACGGCTGCCCGACCTCGCACGCGCCGGCGTCACGCTCGCGAGCGTGCCCGTCGTCTTCTGGGCGCGCAGCTTCGCGCACGCCCTCGAGCTCCTGGAGGAGTTCGCG
>CAZLYE010000262.1:0-5171 GCA_964562865.1 uncultured Binatia bacterium (SeqCode)
CGCTGGCGATGATCATCGCCATGCTGCTGTATTACATCGCGCTCATCCACGGGTCGCCCACGGGCGTTCGGGTCGCGCCCTAGTAGACGTAGCAGAGCAGCACCTTCAGGTACTGCCCTTCCGTGAACGCCGGGGGCAACAGATGATCCGAGGCGGCGCCGCGACGCTCGAAGACGCGCACCTCGCGCCCCGCCTGCTTGGCGCCGGCGGCCACGATGCGCTCGAACGTCTCTGCGTCGACGGGCCGGGACAGCGCGACCCCGCCGATCTCGGCGCCGACGGTCGGGCTGAGCGGCTCGGGTGTGATGCAGCGGTACGGCTGGCGTTCGCTCTCATCGTAGGTCGGACGTAGTCGTCGGGGTCCGGCGTGGACCTTCAGCACGGCGTCGCTCCTTCCCCCTGCACGGGGTCCCGATACCACAGACTTCGGCCCGCCGCCCCTGTTGGTACGTGGCGAGCACCGCGTCGAGGGCCAGGAGAAGCTGCGTGATCAGACGACGAAGGAGCCTGGGAGACGTGCGGCCCGACGGTGCCGCCCCCTCCGGCGATTCGGGCGGGAAAAGGCCGACTTTCGGGTGGACACCGTGCACCGTCGCAATCGGTTGCACGCGGGTCGGATGCGACCTGGGCGGACGGCTGACGGTCGGTGGCACGCCGAGTGCTCACGGTGTCCCGGGGGACACGACGTCTCTGCAACCTTGATCTCAGGGGGTATTCAGATGCGGACTCTCCGGGTGCTCGCGGTGTTGATCCTCTCGTCGTCGGCCTGGTCGGCACGGGCATGTACCACCAGCGGCGACTGCGACGACCACAACGTGTGCAACGGCACGGAGTCGTGCCAGGCCGGCGTGTGCGTGCCCGGAACGCCGATCACGTGCAGCGACGGCGACCCGTGTACGATCGACTCGTGCGACCCCGTCGCCGGCTGCACGTTCACGTCGGCCAACGGCTGTCTCGTGTCGGGGAAGCTCCTGAAGCTACAGAACGGGAAATATCTGCGCCTCGGCATGCAGACGGGACAGGATCTCGCCGGCACGGCCTTTCCCGCGAACAACACCGCGGACGACCCGGTGATCAATGCGGCCACTCTTCGGGTGTTCACGACCACGGGCGACCTCTTCGACAACACGTACCCGATGCCGGCGAGCAACTGGTCGTACATCGGATCGGCGGGCGAGAACCGGGGATACATCTACAAGGACTTCCACAACCTGGTCGGCCCGATCAACATCTGCGCCATCCGGAACGGGAGGAAGAACAAGATCAAGGCGCGCGGCGCGGCGCTCAACTTCTCGCTCAACAGCGATCCGGAGCCGGTGCAGGTCGTCCTGCACTTCGGGCTCAGCGGTCGGCAGTACTGTCTCTCGTTCGGCGGGCGTACGAAGTTCACCCCGGGCGCGCGCTTCGGTGCGGTCGCCGCGCCCGCACCCGGCGCCTGTCCCTGAGCTCGATCCGAGGTCCCCGACCCGCATGCCCGGAGCCCTTTCTCCGTCGCGGAGAGAGCTTGACGTTGACAAGTCGCCTGGACTACCCAGTGCGACGGTGGCGAGTCCCGGGCGCCGGACCTATCTTCGCCGCGACGAGCGGCGGGACCAGATCCTCGACTCGGCGCTCGCGGTGTTCGCGCGCAAGGGGTTCCACGAGACGTCCATCGCCGACATCTGTGTGGGGGCGAGGATCGCGCGCGGCACGCTCTACCAGTACTTCACGGACAAGCGCGACGTCCTCGCCGCCCTGGTCGATCGGATCGTGAGCCGCGTCCTCGACGCCGTTCAGCAGTGGACGCCGTTCGAGCTCCCGGCGAATGCGACGTGGACGGACGCGGACAACGTCGCGTTCGTCGAGGGACGCTGCCGCCAGATCATGGAGGCCGTGTTCGGGGATGCCGATACGGCGAGCCTCATCCTGCGCGTGGCTCGGGGCACCGGGTTCGTCCGCGAGACCCTGGCCCGGATCGACGCACAGGTGGTCAACCTGATCGCCGCGGACGTCCGCACGGCCGTCGAGCTGGGTGTGCTGCGGGCGTTCGACCCGCAGATCGTCGCCGAGTTCATCGTGGGTGGCATCGAGAAGATCGTCATCCGGGCGCTCGACGAGGGCCGCGCGATCGACCCCGTCCGCATCACCCGGGAGATCGCCGTGCTGGTGTCGAGCGGCCTCCTCCCCGACGAGCACCGCCAGCCGACCGCTCGCGGACCCGGCTAGGCGCCCCCGGGCGAGACGGCTTCGGACCCCCCGCCTCCGCACGGTGAGAAATTTCATTGACAACCCTGCCAATACAGGACTATGCGAGCGAACTGACATGCCAGTCTACCGTTCCCCGGCCAACCCACAGGAGGAGGATCGATGAGATCGGGTCTTGTTCCGGATGCGGTCCCAGGCAGGACGTCCACGGGATTTCTCGTGGACAGCCGGTGTCAGACTCCGAACGGCGCCGCGCGGATCGCCCTCGCGGCCTGCACCCTGAGCCTCCTCCTCGGCGCTGCGACGGCGCGCGCCGTGGTCGTCCCGCTGTCGACCTTCGGCAGCCAGGGCTCCGGCGCCGGCCAGTTCCAGACGCCGGTCGGGGTGGGCGTCCAGCTGCCGAACGGCGCCGTGTACGTGGCCGACAGCGCCAACGCGCGGGTCGAGAAGTTCGACGCCCGCGGGAAGTTCATCCGCGCGTGGGGATGGGGGGTCTCGGACGGGCAGGCGAAGCGCGAGGTCTGCCGGAAACGCTGCCAGGCGGGCGTCGCCGGGTCGGGTGCGGGACAGTTCTCCCTCCCGACGAGCATCGCGGTCGGCAACCCGACGGGTCGCGTGTACGTCGGCGACGCCGGGAACAACGTGGTCCTGCGATTCAACGCCAACGGCCGCTACGTGTCGACGATCGACGGCAGCACCACCCCGCAGGGCCGGTACACGACCCTCGCGGGCGTGGCCGTCGATCAGGACGGCCACCTCTGGACCGCCGACGGCAGCACCAACAACATCGACGAGTTCGATTCCGCCGGAAACTTCCTGCAGGAGTGGAACGACACGTACGGGACGACGTACGCGATCGCGGTCGACTCGGCCCACAACGCCGTCTACCTGATCCGGGGCTCGCAGGAGACCGAACGGTGGTCGCTGACCGGCACGGACGAGACGCCGATCGACAGCGGCGTCGGCGTAGCGCTCGCCGTCGACCGGCAGACGGGCAACCTGTACGTCGACCACGGCGGTGACGTCGCCGTCTACGACGTGACCGGCACCCAGGTGGACAGCCTCTCGCTGGGCTCCACGACCAACTCGCAGGGCCTCGCCTTCCATCCGGGCGGCCGCGGGAATGGGAAGCGCGGTCTCGAGGATCTGTACGTCGCCGACGCGGGCAACGACGACGTGACTATCTACGGGCCGCCACCTCCCGGGCCGCCGATCGTCACCGCCGAGGCGGGGACGGGCACGGGCACGACGACCGCGACGCTGACGGCGACGATCGTGCCGGCGGGCTTCGACACGACCTGCACGTTCCAGTACGTCGACGGCGCAGACTTCCTTGCGAGCGGCTACGGCTCGGCGACGAGCGTTCCGTGCACGCCCGCCGACCTGGGCTCGGGCGTCGATTACCAGCACGCGAGCGCGAACCTGAGCGGGCTCGTGCTCGGCGGCTTCTACCACTTCCACGTGATCGCGACGAACTCGGCCGGCTCCACCACGGGCGCCGACATGACGTTCCAGGCGGGGCCGGGCGACTGGGCGCCGTTCTTCCGCTGCCCGGTCGACGACCCGGCGATGATCGCCACCGACGGAGGGCTGACGACCCTCGCCGCCTGCCTGGCGTCGAACTCGACGCACGGCTCCATCACGATCGGCACCACGACCACGCCGAGCGGGAACACCAACCTGCAGACGGGGCTCGTGATCGACGAGAACACCGGCAACGCCACCGTGATCGCACCGCCTGGCGGCGCGGTCGTCTCCGATCCGGCCCAGGCGACCGTCGGGGGGTTCACCGTCACCGCGGTGGTCGAGTCTGCCGGCGCGCCGTCCAACTTCGACCTGACGGCCGCCATCCAGACCGGGCTGCCGATCATCACGCTTCCGATCAAGATTCACCTGGAGAACGCGGCCCTCGGGCCGAGCTGCTACATCGGCTCCGACCAGGATCCCATCGTGCTCAACCCCCAGAACACCGACCTGTCGGGCGCGCAGGCCAGCTTCACGAACTTCGACCCCGACGGCACGCCCGACCCGAACGGGCCGCTGCAGCTCGTCCTGATCACCGGGGCGGTACAGGGCGACGACACGTTCACGGTGCCCGCGGCGGAGGGATGCGGTCCGAACGGAGACGGGTCGCTCGACAGCCTGGTCGACAGCCTCGTCGGCCTCCCCTCGCCGTCGGGCAGCAATCACCTCGTCCTCGACGACGCTTCGTCGGCGATCGCCGCCCTGAGCGACGGCGAGGACGGCCAGCAGTTCGCCGACGACTGGCATGGCGTGTTCGGCACGACCACGACGACCACGACCACCAGCACCACGAGCACCACGATGTGAGCTCGCGGTCGTTTGCCCCACCCGGCGGATTCGCATCCGTCGAGACCGGGACTAGCGGATCCAGAGCCGCGACAGGTCGAGCCGGTCGAGGACGAGGTCGTCGAGCATCCACCAGAGAACGCGTGCGGCGACGGCGGCGCCGGCGACCTCGAGGAGGGCGATGAAGGCGTCGGGGTCATGGCCCCATCTACGCCCGAGGGTACGGGGTGGATGCCCCGGGACGAGGCCCGCCGGCCGAGGTCCCCAGAAGGGGGGAGGCTGCGCGTGGGGCGTGCGCTAGAATCGGGGCCATGCCCCGCCACACGGTGCTTCTCGTCGAGGACGACGAGCACACGCGAGCGCGCCTGGCCCGCGCCCTCACCGCGCACCCGGCGCTCACGCTGCTCGCCGCCGTGGGGTCGTGCCGGGAGGCGCGCCGCGTGCTCACCGAGGCGCGGCCCGACGTGCTCTTGACCGACCTCGGGCTTCCCGACGGGGAGGGCGTCGAGCTGATCCGCGAGGTGCGCCGGCCGGGGTGGTCCACGGCGCCCATGGTGATCACGGTGTTCGGCGACGAGAAGCACGTCGTCACCGCCATCGAGGCCGGGGCGCTCGGCTATCTCCTGAAGGACGGCTCCGCCGACTACATCGGGGCCTCGATCCTCGAGATGCTCGCC
>CAZLYE010000263.1:0-10769 GCA_964562865.1 uncultured Binatia bacterium (SeqCode)
GCACCCATGCCATGAGCGCGTTGCTGCCCACCGCCAGGAGCCAGGGCGGGAAGCGGAGGCCCGCGGTCTCGAGCCCGGCCGTCGCGAGGAGGACGGTGGCCGATACGCCGCTCGCGACCGCGACGAAGCTGCACGTCCCGACGACCTTGTTGAACGGGATCCCGGCGAGCCGCGTGCCCGCAGCGAGGATGAAGCCCGCGGCGGCGACGGCCGCGGTCCGGAGGACGAACCGACGGTGGGGGCCCGTCGTCCCGAGCCCCCGCCCGACCAGCAGACCCGCGAGCGTCAGGGGAACGAACGCGAGCGCCGCGATCGGGCTGTGGTGCACCTCGCCGTTCCCGCCGGAGCCGAAGACGACGAGCATGCCGACGGCGGCGATCCCCGCCGGCACGTCGGGGAGATACGCGAGGAGCGTCGCGACGCCGCCGCCGAGGCCGAGCGTCTGCAGCACGCCCCACTGCGGGTCGATCCGCAGCGTGCCCACGCAGTCGAGCACCACACCGAGCGCGATCAGGAGCGCGAAGCGACGGAGCGCGGTCACCTGCGTGCCCCGCGGCGTGAGCCCCTGGGCCGACCGTTTCTCGAGGAAGAGGACGAGCGAGACGCCGATCAGGAACTGGAACACGGCGGCCGGGAAGTCGAAGACCCGGAGCACGTCCCCCTCGTTGTGCCCGAGCAGGCGGGGCACGCTCCGCAGGAAGACGTTCATCATGTTGGCGAGCAGCATGCCGAGGACGGCAAACGCCCGGCAGGCGTCGAGGAACCCGAGCCGCGGCGCGCGCGACGGTGCCATCTCAGTGCACCGCCGCGATCCGGCTGAGGAGGCCGGACTTCACGCGGCCGAACAGCTCGTTCCGGCGGCAGAAGGAGTGGAGGAAGTCGCCCAGCACGGCGAGCTGCGTCCGGTATTCCGCGAGCGCGGCCTGCTTCGCCGCGAGCTCGGGCGGGGCGAGGTCGACCGTCGACCACAGCGTGTCGGGGATCTGGGCCTGCGGCGGAGGCGGGAGCGCTCCCTGGCCGTTGCCCCCCGGCGGCGGCCAGCCCCCGTCGTGGACCAGGTAGGACAGCACGACGAGGTCATCGGGAAGAACGTGGCGGGCCTGGAGGGAGTCGATCGCCTCGATCGCGAAGTAGCTCGTGTGCGCGTGGTCCAGATGGTCGTCGTACGGGTGGGGGATCACGACGACCGTGGGCCGGAACCGGCGGAGCACGTCGGCGATGATCGAGGTCAGGTCCTGGCCGTCGTACTCCACGCCCTCCGGGGTCGGGGGGCTGTCCTCCTTCGTGTACGGCGACGTGTAGGGATGGCTGCGCGACCAGTGTTCGTTCCAGAGGTCCGCGAGGCCGCCGTCGGGGAAGCCGAGGAAGACGAGGTCCCCGGGCCGGAGCCCGAGGCGCGCCGCCGCCGCGGCAGCCTCGCGCTTCCGGAGCTCGCCCATGGCGGCGTAGTCGGTGTCGGCCGGGCGTCTGGCGCGGAGCTCCTCCCGGACGGCTCGCGGGTAGCCGTCGCCGCTCGTGACGAACACGACGCGGACCGGGCTTCCGCTGCGCGCCAGCCGCGCGAGGAGCCCGCCGGCGGCGATCGTCTCGTCGTCGGGATGCGGCGCGAACACGAGCACCCGTGCCCTGCGAGGCAGCGCGAGCGGCGCCGGGCGAGGGGCCGCGACGGCGTGAGCGGTGACGGGTGCCCCCAGCGTCAGGAGCGCTCCGGCCAGTAAGAGAGCGCGGCAGGGTGGACGGCTCGTCGGGTCGTTCAATGGGCGACACACCTGTACGCCGCTACCGGAGGTGCGGCAAGCGCTGCCTTGCGCGCGACGGGTCCCGATGCGCCGGCAGCACACGGGAGGCGCATGCCGACATTTACATCGTAGTGCGATATGATCGACGGAGTGCCGAATCGCGCCGTGACCGCCGCCGAGTAGCGGGCGCTGGCGAGTTCCGCTATCGCCTCCCCTGCTTCTTGCGCTTCAGCGAGAAGGCGGCGCGCGCGGCGGGGCTCGCGCCGCAGCAGCACCAGCTGCTGCTCGCGATCCGCGGCATGGCGGAGAACCGCGATCGACCCGCTCGAGATCCCGTTCGTCCGGGAGGTCATGCGGCCGGACGTCGTGGCCCTGCCCGCGGACCTCGCGCGGGCGACGGACGGTGCCGTCCTGGGCAGCGGCCAGCGCAACGCCTCTATCCCGTCGTCGACGGCGAGCGGCGGCTGGTCGGCGTCGTGCGCCGGCGCCACGTCCGGGCGCTCCTCGATCCGCACGGCCGCGAGCTGGTCGAGCGGAACCCGGTGGTCGCGTACCCCGACGAGCCCCTCCGGGCCGTGGCGTATCGCATGGCCGAGACCGGGCTCACGCGGTTCCCGGTCGTCGAGCGCGGCGACGGGGGCCGTCTGGTCGGCATGGTCGCCCTCGTCGACCTCGCCAGCTGAGGCGGCGTGGCGCCACAGGGTGTGGCCGACGGTCCCGACCCCCTCGGAGTTCCGCCCGTCGCCAGGGCGGTCGTACCGGAACGCCATATGCATGACGCCGGCATGGCGGGCGACGCGGCGCGAAAGGAAGGCCGGCGACGCCTCGTGCTCCTGGCGGAGGACGACGCGCCGTTCCGCGGGCTGATCGCGTCCGTTCTGGCCGACGAGGGCTACGAGGTGGTCGAGGCGGCGGACGGCCCCGCGCTGCTCGCCCACATCGAGTCGACCCTGAACGTCCGCGGGGAAAAGGCGGATTCCTTCCTGATCGTGGCCGACATCCGCATGCCGGGCCTCACCGGGCTCGACGTGCTCGCCATCCTGCGGTGCGCCAATCGGGCGACGCCGGTCATCCTGATCACCGCCTTCGGTGACGAGGCGACCCATGCCGAGGGGCGTGAACTCGGGGCCGTGGCGGTGCTCGACAAGCCCTTCAACGTGCAGGAGCTGAGGACCGCCGTCGTCGGGGCAATGCCGCCCTGGTGAGACTCGCGGCCTCAGGGGGTTTCGGGTAGCGTGACAGCGGTGCACCGGACGCTCCGGTTCCAACTGATCGCCATCGTGGTCGCCACGGTCGCCACCGTCCTGGCGGCGTCGCAATGGCTCGACACGGGACTCTCGGAGCGTGCGCTGGAGCACGATCTCAAAGGGCGCGGCCTGGTGTACCTGCGCACGATCGACTCCCTCTGGGCCCATACCGGCATGGAAGCGCTCCGCCGGGAGCTCGCGGCGATCGTCGACGGCGACCGCGACGTCACCGCGATCGACGTCTTCCGTCGGCGGGGCGATCGCTTCGACCCGGTCGTGACCACCCGGACGGGCGACGAGGCCTCCCAGGCCGTCCTCACCCCCGGGCAGGTGGAGAAGCTCCTGAAGGAGGGCTTCGTCCGCATCGACCTGCCCGCGCCCGACGGCATACGCTGGCGGATGGCGATGCCGCTCTGGCGGGGCGAGGCGCTCGTCGGAGCGATGCAGGTCGAGTTCTCCCTGGCCGAGGTGTACCGGCTCGAGCACGGGCTGCGCGTCATCGGGGTGGTCTTCCTCGCCTGCTCGGTGCTGCTGATCTCGCTCCTTCTGGCCCTCTTCCTCGACCGCCGCGTCGCCCAGCCGGTCGCCGCGCTGGTGGACGGGATGCGCCGGGCGGAGCGGGGCGAGCTCGGTGCGCGCGTCAGCGTCGGGGGCGGCGGGGAGTTCGCGTTCCTCGCGGGCAGCCTGAACCGCATGCTCGGGCGGATCGAGGACCTGACGTCGGGTCTCGAATCGCGCGTCCGTCAGGCGACGCGGGACCTCGCCGAGCGGAACCGGCAGCTCCACGAGGCGAACGAGAAGCTCTGGCGCGCGCAGCTCGAGGTGGGCCGCTACGAGCGCCTGGCGGCGCTCGGTCAGATGGCCGCGACGATCGCCCACGAGCTCGGGACGCCGCTCAACTCGGTCCTCGGCTACACCCAGCTCCTGCTGCGCGATGCCCCGGGCGACGAGCATGCGACCAAGCTCGCGGTGATCGAGTCGCAGGTGCAGCGGATGATCGAGACCATCCGGAGCGTCCTCGATCGGACGCGGGATCGCGAGCTCAAGCGGACGCCCGTCGCGCTCGGACCGCTCGTCTCCGAGGCGATGGCCCTCATCTCGGCCCGGCTCGCGGGTCGCGAGCTGGTCGTCCGGAGCGACGTGCCGTCGGACCTCCCCCCGGTACCGGCCGACGAGACCGCCCTCCGCCAGGTCGTGATCAACCTGCTCACCAACGCGATCGACGCGACGGAGCCCCCCGGCACGATCACCGTCGGGGCGGCGATGCTGCCGGTCAACGGTCGCGGACGTCAGGTGGAGGTCACGGTCTCGGACAGCGGGCACGGCATGGCAGAGGACGAGGTGCGGCGCGTCTTCGAGCCGTTCTACACGACCAAAGCACACGGACGCGGCACCGGCCTCGGTCTCGCCATCGTCGACCACATCGTGCGGGCGCACGGAGGGCAGGTGGTCGTCGAGAGCACGCCGGGGCAGGGCACGACGATGCGCGTCCGCCTACCGCTGGAGACCTGATGGCTCGCATCCTCGTGGTCGACGACGATCCCGTCACCTGCCGGCTCCTGGCCGACGTCTTCGGCCGCGGCGGCTACACCGTCATCGGGGAGACGGATCCCCAGCGTGCCCTACGGCACGTCGGGGAGGAGCCGATCGACCTCGCGATCCTCGACGTCCAGATGCCCGACATGAACGGGCTCGTCCTCCTCCGCGGCCTGCGCGACCGGCTGCCCGACCTGCCGGTCGTCATCATGACCGCGTTCGGATCGATCGACACGGCGGTGCAGGCGATCGCCTCGGGCGCCGTCGACTACGTGAGCAAGCCGATGGACGTCGAGGAGATCCGCGCGACGGTCCGCCGCGCGCTCGGGCGCCAGGCGGAGACGCAGGTCGCGCTGCCCGCTGCCGGCGACGAGCTGGGCGGTGTGGTCGGCCGCTCGCCCGGGATGGTCGACGTGTACAAGACGATCGCGCGGGTGGCACCCGGGCGGAGCACCGTGCTGATCCTCGGCGAGAGCGGCACGGGCAAGGAGCTGATCGCGCGCGCCATCCACTCGAACAGCCCGCGCCGCAAGCACCCGTTCGTCGCGGTGGACTGCGGCTCGCTCACCGAGACGCTGCTCGAGAGCGAGCTCTTCGGGCACGTCCGGGGCTCCTTCACGGGGGCGATCGGTGACGCGCCGGGGCTCTTCGCCGAAGCCGACGGGGGGACGATCTTCCTCGACGAGATCGGCGACATCTCTCCCGCGGTGCAGGCGAAGCTCCTCCGCGTGCTCCAGGAGCATCAGATTCGCCCGGTCGGCGGCTCGGCGTGGCGGCCGGTCGACGTGCGGGTGATCGCGGCCACCAACCGCGACGTCGCGGCGGCGGTCCAGGCGGGAACCTTCCGCGAGGACCTCTACTACCGGCTGAAGGTCGTGACGATCACCGTCCCGCCGCTGCGCGAGCGGCGGGAGGACATTCCGCTCCTCGTCGACCATCTCGTGCGGCGGGCGGCGCGCGACTGCCGCAAGGCGGTGACCGGCGTCTCGCACTCGGCGCTCGAGCTGCTCTGCGGGTACCACTGGCCGGGTAACGTGCGTGAGCTGGCGCACGTCCTCGAGCGGGGCGTCGCGCTCGCCCAGCAGGACGTGCTCACGGCCGAGGATCTCCCCGACGAGCTGCACGAGCCCTCGGCCGCGTCGCCGCCCCCGGCCGCGACGGACCGGCCGACGCTCGCGGAGCTGAAGCGGCGCTACGTGAACCGCGTCTACGAGGAGAGCGGCGGCAACGTGAGCCGGGCCGCGGCCGTGCTCGGCGTGGATCGCCGGTCGCTGTACCGGATGCTCCAGCGTTACGGGGTCGCCCCGCGGGGCGGCACGCAGGGCTAGGCGAGACGGATTGCCACACCCCGGCCGGGGCAGACCGTCCCGTCCGCCGGGCCTGCGCGCCGGATTCGCAGGAGGTCCGCGTGGCACCCCACTTGCTCGGGTGTGGTCCCATGCGCGCGCTCGATGTCCCCGAGTCGGCCGCCTCCCCCGCCTGGGCGGCTGAAGCTCCCGCGAGCGCCGATCCGGTCCTCGTGGTGGATGACGACGCCGTCTGCTGCGAGCTCATGGCGACCGCGCTCGAGCGCGACGGCCATCGCGTCGAGTGGACGAGCGACCCGATGCAGGCCGTGCGCCTCGTGCGCGTCCGCCGCTACGCGGTCGTGGTGTCCGACGTCAACATGCCCGACGTGTCCGGCGTTGCGCTCGCGGCCGAGGCGAAGCTCGCGTACCCGGGCATCCGGACGCTCCTCGTGACGGGCGTCGCCGATCCTCGCGTGCGCGCGCAGGCGGCGGCGATCGGCTCCGAGCTCCTGTCGAAGCCGATCCGGGTGGAGGAGCTGTGCGCCGCGGTGCGTACGCTCCTCGGGCGGCGTGCCGCGCTGGAGTCGGCGACGTGAAGGACGAGGGCATGGCACCCGAGTTCGCGTTGCCGTCCGCGATCGGCTTCATCGCGGGCGGGATCACCGCGGTGGCCGTCTGGGGCCTCTATCCGCCCACCAAGGGCCACGTCTGGCCGATGTGGACGCTGACCCTCGGATCGACCGCGCTCCTCCTGATCGTCTACCTGTCCGCCCATCGGCTCGGCGCCGTTCGGGCGGGCGAATCGCTGGTCGTCGGCTACGGACTCGCCCTCGTGCTCGCCGCCTCGCTTGTGCTCACGCGCGAGCTCGTCAACCTGATCACCGATCACGTTCCCGAAAACCTCGGAGTGAAGCGAGTGGAGGTCTCGCGCGTCGAAGCGTCCGGGTAGCGTTGGATCCGAGGTGGCAGAGATGACCGACAAGCTTGGCGCAGGAGGCACTCCTGCAGCCTGCGCCCGGGTGGCGCGGAGCGTGGACCGGCCCATCCCCCCATGGGTCACCCGCTCCGCGTCAGAATTCTCCTCCGCGGTGGTCGAGCCGGCCGTGCGGCAGCTCGTCGCGGAGCTTCTCGGCGTCGGGCCCGAGGACCTTCGACCCGACGTGTCCCTCACGGACGACCTCGCTGCGGACTCGCTCGATCTCGTCGAGCTCGCGCTGGCAGTCGAGCGGGAGTGGGGTCTCGTCATCCCGGACCGGACGCTCCAGGCGCTCCGGACCTACGGGGACCTGGTCGACGCGGTCACCGCGTGCGTCCTGTCCGCTCCGGCGGGAGCGGACGTGGCGCCGGTGTTCGCGCGGACCCGCGTCATCCCCGGGGGCGACGCGTCTCGCGGGCGGCTCGAGCGCTCCGGCGAGCTGACGCCCTACGCCGCAGAGCTCCTCGCCGACGATGCGCGGCGGGCGGGACCGGGCACGCGGATCGAGATGGAGCTCCCCGCGGTGACCGACGACACCGCGCTGGCGGCGGCATTCCGCCGGCTCGGCCGTCTCCCCGCGCGCGGCGTCCAGGTGAGCGTCCGGCGTTCGCGCCGTCCGCCCGCGGCCTGACCGCCCGCGCTAGCCGACCGACGCTGCGCGGGCCGGCGCTGCCTCGAGGCGCGTCAGGAAGTCCCCGGTGAGCCGCGCCACCTCGTCGCGGTCGTAGTCGAGCGTGACGATGTGCCAGCTCCGCTCGAGCACGTGCGTGTCGACGTGGCGCGAGCCGAGGCTCCGGCGGAGGACGTCCAGGTTCGCGACCGGAGCGCTGTGGTCGTGACGGCCGTGGAGGAGGAGTGCCGGCTGGGTCACGCGCGCGAGCTCGCCCCGCACCACCGTCTGCAGCCGGAGGAGCTCGAGGATCCCGGTGAGCGGCATCGCGGTGTAGCTCCGGCTCGCCGCGCGGACCGCGGGGTCGGCGATGTCGGGGCCGCCGGCCTTCGGGATCGTCGCCCAGCGCCGCGACACCCACGGGATGCGCGCGAGGGTGGGAAGCCAGCGCAGGCGCGCGTCGCCCAGGCGGATCGGGGTGCCGCAGAGCACGAGCCCCTCGATGCTGCTCGGCCGCGTCGCAGCGAGGTGCAGTGCGAGGAGGGCGCCGAGCGACATCCCGACCGCGGCCACGCGCCCGACGTCGCGCGCGAGCCGTCCGCGCTCCTCGACGACCGACGCGAGCCAGTCGGTCCATCGCGTGCGCGCGAGATCCGCCACCTCCGTCGCGTGTCCGGCGAGCCGGACGCCGCGAACGGGGAAGCCGCGCGCGGCGAGCGCCTCGCCGAGCGGACGCATCTCGTCGGGCGTCGCCGTGAACCCGTGAATCAGGAGGCAGCCGAGGGAGCGTGCCCCGGGAAGGGCGAACGCGTCGACGGCCACCGGAGGTCCCGCCGCGCTACCCGCGGGGGGGCTTGTCGCCAAGGATGTCCAGCGCACCTTCGCGGTGCGCGCGCTCCTTCAGGTAGTCGAGGTAGGCGGTGAGCACGGCGTGGCGCTTCTGCTGGAGTAGGCTGTCCTCCACGCCGCTCTTGCCCGCGTCGAACCCCGACATGTCGGCGGGGAGCCGCTCGTGGAGGGCCGCGACGATCGCGTCGCCGGCGGCGCTGTAGACCTTCGGCGCGAGCGGCGCCTCCGGCGTGAGCCCGAAGGCGTCGGTGCGGAGGTCCAGAGCCGGACCGATCTTCGGGATGCTGGAAGCACGCCGGTCGAACGGCCCCGTCTGCTGGAGCTCGACGCCGGCCTCGGCGGCGGCCTTCTCGAGGCCGATCTCGCGCGCGCGGCCGAGGAGCTTCTCGCCCTGCTCCCGCGCCGCCGCCTCGCCACGCTCCCGGCGCACGTCGGCGAGCACGCGCTCGCGCACGTCCGCGAGCGGCGGGGTGTGTGCCTCGACGCGGTCGAAGGGCATGAGCAGGTAGGTCGCGTCGTCGGTCTCGATCAGGTCGCTCACCTCGCGCTCACCGAGCGCGAAGGCGGCGTCGCTGAAGGACTTGAGACGCCCGACGCCGGGGACGTCGGCGCCGGCGGCGAAGGGGGGCGTCTCCTCGATCGTCCGCCCGGCGACCGCCTCGGCGAAAGGCGTTCCGTGCGCGATCTTCCGCCGGTCGTCCTCGGCCTGGCGCCGCGCGAGGTCGAGGGCCCGCTCCTTCTTCAACGTGTCGGTGATCTCCTCGCGTACGGCGTCGAGCGGCTTCACCCCGCCCGGACGATGCTCCTCCACCTTGATCACGTGAAAGCCGAAGGCGGTCTCGACGACGTCGCTCACCCCGCCGGGTTCGAGGGTGAACGCGACGTTCTCGAACTCGGGCGCCATCCGGCCGCGCGGGAAGAACCCGAGGTCCCCGCCCTTCGCCGCGGAGCCCGCGTCCTCGGAGCTCTTCTTCGCGATCGCCGCGAAGTCGCCGCCCCCCTTCACGGCGCCGAGCAGGTCCTGGGCCTTCTTGCGTGCGGCGGCCTTCGCGTCCTCGCTTGCGTCGGGCGCCACCTTGACGAGGAGGTGACGCGCCCGGACCTGCTCGGGGTCGGTGAAGCGGTCCTCCTTGTGGAGCTCGTAGTACTCCGAGACGTCGCCCTCCTTCAGCTCGACCTGGGAGAGGAAGTCTGCGGGACGGTACGTGACGTACCGGGCGCGGACCCGGGTGGGGACGCGGTAACGGTCGGCGTGCTCGGTGAGATTCTTCTCGAGGTCCTCGTCGGAGATGGTGAGCGTCTTCCCGAACTCGCCCGCCGCGGTCCGCACGAACGCGAGGTCGGCGCGCTCGTGATCGAGGCGGTAGCGCTCCTCCACCTCGGAGGCGCTCACCTGCACACCGTCGGTCACGAGCGCCTGGAGGCGCTGGAGGAGGAGCTGCTGTCGGATGTCATTCTCGAACTCTCCCTGATCCCGCAGTCCTCGGAGGACCGCCTCGAGGCGGTCGCGGTCGAAGCGGCCGTTCTCCTGCAGCTCCGGCATCTGGGTGATCTTCTCGACGAGCTCCGCCTCGGTCACCTGGACGCCGAGCCGCTGGGCCTCGTCGCGGAGGAGGGCCTGGTCGATCAGCTGATCGAGGGCCTGACCGCGCAGGTTGAGGGAGCGGGCCATCTCGGGGGAGAGCTGGCCCCGCAGCATCTCGTCGTACCGGCGCTGGAGCGCCGCCGTGGCGCGCTCGAGGTCCCGACGGCTGATCGTCTCGCCCTGGACCCGTGCCACGACGTCGACACGCTCGCCGCCGACCGCACCGACCCCCCAGATCACGAAGAGGGCCGCCAGGACACCGTAGAGGATTTTTATGCCGGTCGAGCTGGAGTACTTGCGGAGAAAACGCAGCATTCCGAACTGCGCGCGAGGCTAGCGGAGGGGCTCCGCGTTTGCAAACCGGCGGGAGCGCTAAAGTTTCCGTTGCCGCTGGCCGATGTTTCTGGTAGCACACTGGTCGCGCCAAACTGACGGGCCGGCGGCAGAAGGGCGGGGCGCCGCGCGATGATTCTCGATTCCATTCTGGGACTGTTCTCGAACGATCTCGCGATCGATCTCGGGACCGCGAACACCCTGATCTACGTCAAGGGCGAGGGGATCGTCTGCAACGAACCCTCGGTCGTCGCGGTGCACGACGAGGCCAGGGGCGGCCGGAAGGTCGTCGCGGTCGGCGCCGAGGCGAAGAAGATGCTCGGGCGCACGCCGGGCAACATCAAGGCGATCCGGCCCCTCAAGGACGGCGTCATCGCCGACTTCGAGATCACGGAGGCGATGCTCCGCTACTTCATCCAGAAGATCCACAACCGCAAGACGCTCGTCCGCCCGCGCATCATCATCTGCGTGCCCTTCGGGATCACCGAGGTGGAGAAGCGCGCGGTCCGGGAGTCGGCGGAGTCGGCCGGCGCCCGGGAGGTCTACCTGGTGGAGGAGCCGATGGCCGCCGCGATCGGCGCCGGGCTGCCGATCACCGAGCCGAC
>CAZLYE010000264.1:0-12155 GCA_964562865.1 uncultured Binatia bacterium (SeqCode)
CTGTCGAGGCGCTGCCCGGCGTGCGCATCGTGCGCGAGGAGGCCACCGAGATCCCGTCCGGCCTCACCATCCTCGCGAGCGGCCCGCTCACCTCGCCGCCGCTCTCGCAGGCGCTCCAGACGGTCCTCGGGACGAAGCACCTCTACTTCTACGACGCGATCGCGCCGATCGTCACCACCGACTCGATCGACATGACCGTCGCGTGGAAGGCGTCGCGCTACGACAAGGGCGGCGAGGACTACGTCAACTGCCCGCTCGACGCCCCGCAGTACTACGCCTTCGTCGACGCGGTCGTGAACGCGGAGAAGGTCCCCACGCGCGACTTCGAGCGCTGCATCTACTTCGAGGGTTGCATGCCGATCGAGGAGATGGCGCGGCGCGGCCGGGACACGCTCGCGTTCGGCCCCATGCGGCCCGTGGGCCTCGTCGACCCGCGGAGCGGCCAGCGCCCGCACGCGTGCGTGCAACTCCGACAGGACGACGCCGAGGGGCGGCTGTTCAACATGGTGGGGTTCTAGACCAAGATGACGTACCCCGAGCAGCGGCGCGTCTTCCGTCTGATCCCCGGCCTCGCCCAGGCGGAGTTCGTGCGCCTCGGGAGCCTGCACCGGAACACCTTCGTCGACGCGCCGTCGCTCCTCATGCCGTCGCTGCAGGTGGTCGGGCGCAAGCGACTCTTCCTCGCCGGGCAGATCGTCGGCGTGGAGGGGTACGTCGAGTCGGCCGCGACGGGGCTCCTCGCGGGCATCAACGCCGCGCGGCTGGTCACGGGGAAGGCGCCCATCACGCCGCCGCGCATGACGGCACTCGGCTCGCTCCTCGCCTACGTCACGCAGCGCGGGAAGAAGGCGTTCCAGCCGATGAACGCGAACTACGGTCTCTTCCCCCCGCTGTCGCGTGCGCTCCGCGGCCGCGACAAGAAGCTCGCCATGGCCGAGCGGGCGTTCGGGGAGCTCGCGCGCTGGCGCGAAGCCGTCCAGCTGGAGGCCGAGCCGGCGAGCTGCCAGTCGGTGGCGTGACCCGGCCCGCTCCCGCGCCGGTCATCGCTGCCGTGATCGACATCGGGAGCAACTCGGTGCTTCTGCTCACCGTGGCGATCGCGGCCGACGGACGAGCTCACGGCGTCGATCAGGCTCTCGCGACGACGCGGCTCGGGGCCGGGCTCCGGCCGGGCGGCAGGCTCGACGCGGGGGCGCGCGCACGCACGCGCGACGCGGTTGCGGCGTTCGTGGCGCGCGCGCGGGCGGCGGGCGCCACGCGCACCTGGGCGTTCGCGACGGGTGCCGCGCGCGACGCGGCGGACGGCGGCGACTTCGCCGCCGAGCTCGAGGCGTCGACCGGCGTGCCCGTCGAGGTGGTCTCCGGCGAGCGGGAGGCGCGTCTCACGTGGGCCGCCGTGGCCGACGCGGTCGGGGCCGACGACGCCCCGCTCCTCGTCGCCGACATCGGGGGCTGGTCGACGGAGCTGACGCTCGGCGCCGGGCATCGCGTGCTGGCGGTCGCGAGCCTCCGGCTCGGTGCGCTCTCCCTGACCGCAGCGCACGGCGCCGATGCCGTCCGACTCGCCGAGGCCGTCGATGCGGTGCTCGTCGTGCCCGCCGAGGCGCGGGGCGCGCGGCTCGCCGCCTCGGGCGGGACGGCGACGGCGCTCGCGGCGCTCGACCTGGGCCTCCGGGTATACGACGGGCGCCGTGTCCACCGGCACGTGCTCGCGCGCGAGGCGCTCGAGCGCCTGGTCGCCCGGCTCGCCGCGATGTCCGCCGAGGAGCGGGGCGCGCTGCCGGGCCTCGATCCGGGCCGCGCCGCGATCCTCCCCGCCGGCGCCGTCATCCTCTGGCGCATCGCCGCCGTGGCCGGCGCCTCGACGGTCACGGTGAGCGATCACGGCGTCCGCCACGGCTACCTCCGCGCCGCGCTCGCGGCCGAGGGTGTCCGCGCGGACCTGTGCGAGCTCTGGCCGTGACCGCCGACGAGCTCGCGCGCGCGATCGCGACGTGCGGCGTTCCGGACGTGGCCGCCGTGGCGGACGCGGCGCGCGCGGTGGAGGGCTGGGTCGCCGCCGCTCCCGCGGGCGAGGTGCGTGAGGCGCTCGCCACGGCGGGCGATCCGGCCGCCGCGCTCCATCAGCTCGCGCGCCTGCTCGAGGTCGCGCCCGCCGCGCCGCGGCCCGGGCGCGTTGCGCCGCTCCTTCGCATCCTCGGGGGGAGCCCGGCCCTCGCGGGTGCGCTGGCGGCGGAGGGGGCAGGCTGGCCCGCGCTGCTCGACGAGGTCCTCGACGGGGCGTCCCGCGACGCGGCCGGGCATCGCCGCGCGCTCGCCGCCGCGGGCGTGGAGGGGCCGCTCCCACGCGCGGAGCTCCAGGCCGCGCTCCGGCGCCACCGACGTCGCGAGCTCGTGCGCATCGGCGGCCGCGACCTCCTCGGCCTCGCCTCGGTCGACGCCACCGTCCGCGAGATCAGCGCGCTCGCGGAGGGCGTGATCGAGGCCGCGGTGAGTGCCGTCCGCGCGCGGCTCGAGGCGGAGTGGGGCCCGGCGCGCGGAGGCTTCACCGTCCTCGGCATGGGGAAGCTCGGCGGGGACGAGCTGAACTACAGCTCCGACGTCGACCTCGTGTACGTCTACGAACGCGACGGCGAGCAGGCGGCGGGGCGGACGCTCGCGCAGTTCTTCTCGCGCCTCGCCGAGGAGGTGACGCGCGCGCTCGGCGAGCCGACCGCCGACGGCCTCGTGTTCCGCGTGGACCTCCGCCTCCGGCCGGGCGGCGGCGAGGGACCCGTCGCGCTGTCCGTCGCGGCGGCGCTCTCGTACTACGAGACGTGGGGCGAGACGTGGGAGCGCGCCGCGTGGCTCAAGGCGCGTCCCGTGGGCGGCGACCACGCGCTCGGCGAGCGGCTGCTCGCGGAGCTCGTCCCGTTCGTCTACCGCCGCTATCTCGACTTCGGCACCATCGAGGACCTGAAGGGGATGAAGCGGCAGGTGGACGCGTCGCTGCGTGCGCCCGGTGCTGCGAGCCGCGACGTGAAGCTCGGTCGTGGCGGGATCCGCGAGGTGGAGTTCTTCGTGCAGGCGCAGCAGCTGGTGCACGGCGGCAAGGACGCGCGGCTCCGCCTGCGCGGCACGCTCGCCGGCCTCGCGGCACTGGCGGCGGCCGGATACGTCGAGCGTGCGGTGGCGGACCGGCTCGCCGCCGCGTACCGATTCCTCCGCGACGTCGAGCACAAGCTCCAGATCGTGCAGGAGCGGCAGACGCAGCTCGTCCCGACGGAGCCCGAGGAGCTCCTCGGGCTCGCCCGCCGGCTCGGATTTCACGGCGCCGACGCCGTGGCGTCGTTCGAGGCCGCGCGCGCGCGCCACACGAACGCGGCGCACGAGGCGTTCGGGGCGCTCTTCCACGCGGCGGAGGAGGAGCGGCGGCGGGAGGCCGAGCCGGAGCTCGCGCTCCTCGTCGACGAGCTCGACCAGGAGGTGCAGGCGCTCGGGCGGCTCGCGCGCCTCGGATTCCGCGACCTCGACGCCGCCTACGCCGACCTCCGTCTGCTGCGCGACGGACCGCCGCACGCACCGGCGTCCGCACGCCGGCGGCAGGCGCTCGCCGCGCTCGCGCCCGCGCTGATCGCCGAGATCGCGCGCTCCGCGGCACCCGAGCGGGCGCTCCGCCACCTGGCCACCTTCATCGCGACGATCGGCGCGCGCACCAGCTACCTGCATCTTCTCCTCGAGAACCCGGGCGTCATGCGGCTCCTCGTCCGGCTCTTCGCGACGAGCGAGTTCCTGTCCGCCTTCTTCCTCCGCCACCCGGAGCTGCTCGACAGCCTGGTCCGCGCCGACCTGGTGCGCGTCACCCGCACGCGCGAGGACATGGCCACCGAGCTCGCGGCCCGTCTCGCCGCCGCGCCCGACCTGGAGGCCGAGCTCGACACGCTCCGCCGCTTCCGCCACGAGGAGTTTTTGCGGATCGGGGTCCACGACATCGAGGGGACGCTGGCGCCGGACGAGGTGGGTCCGGAGCTCACCCGGCTCGCGGAAACCTGCCTCGAATCGGCGCTCCGGATCGCACGCCGCGAGGTGCTGACGCGGACCGGTCTGCCGCCGGCTCCGGCGACGGAGGGCCTCGTGGTCGTCGCGATGGGCAAGCTCGGAAGCGCCGAGCTCACCTACGCGTCGGACCTCGACCTGATCTTCGTCTACGACGCGGGCGAGCCGGAGTGGTGGGCGGGTCGCGCCGTGCCGCACGAGGTCTTCACGCGGATCGCGCAGCGCGCGATCAGCGCGCTCCAGACGCCGACGCGCGAGGGCCTCGCCTACCGCATCGACACGCGTCTCCGGCCGTCGGGCAACCAGGGCCCGCTCGTGTCGGCGCTCGAGGCGTTCGCGGCGTACCACCGGACGAGCGCGCAGGTGTGGGAGCGGCAGGCGCTCATCCGGGCCCGCGTGGTGGCGGGGCCGCCGACGCTCGCCGCGCGCCTCGAGGCGGTCGTCACGCAGTTCGTGTACGGGCGGGGGCTGGAAGCGGCGGAGGCGGCCGAGATCGCGCGCATGCGGACTCGGATCGAGCGCGAGCGCGGTGGGCCCGAGGGACAGGTGAACGTGAAGACGGGTCGCGGCGGGCTGGTCGACGTCGAGTTCCTCGTGCAGATGCTCCAGCTCCGGCACGGGCACGCGCATCCCGGCATCCGGATGCGCGGGACGAAGGCGGCGCTCGCGGCGCTCGCGGCCGAGGGTCTGCTCGCCGCGGACGACGCCCGCGCGCTGGCGGACGGCTACGCGTTCCTCCACGCGGTCGAGAGCAGGCTCCGGCTCGAGCGCGACCAGCCGATCGAGGCGACGGACGTGGACGCCGACGCGCTCCTGTCGCTCGCGCGCCGGCTCGGGTACGAGGGCACCGACGCGGCGGCGATCGCGGCGCTGCGCGCCGATCACGCACGCCACAGCGACGCGATCCGCGCCGTCTACGACCGTCAGTTTGCCGACGTCGGCTCCTAGTTTGCCTTCGCGTCGAGCTTCGGGTTACCTACCGATGATGGAGAAGACGGAGCGGATCTGGCTCGACGGCGCTCTCGTCCCGTGGGACGCGGCCCAGGTCCACGTGCTGACGCACACGCTCCACTACGGCCTCGGCGTTTTCGAGGGCATCCGCTGCTACGAGTGTCACGACGGCCGCTCGGCGATCTTCCGCCTGCGCGAGCACATCGACCGCCTCTACGGCTCCGCGCACGTCCTCGACCTTCCCATCCCGTACCCGCGCGAGCGGATCATCGACGCCTGCCTCGAGACGGTGCGGGCGAACCGGCTCCGCGAGTGCTACCTCCGGCCGATCGTCTTCATGGGTGACGGCGAGATGGGGCTCGCGGCCCGCACCCCGAGCCGCGTCGTGATCGCCGCGTGGCCGTGGGGCTCCTACCTGGGCGACGAGGGCATGCGCGGCGGAATCCGTGTGAAGACGAGCTCCTTCGCACGCTTCCACCCGAACACGCTTCTCACGAAGGCGAAGGCGGTGGGCCACTACGTGAACTCCATCCTCGCCTCGCGCGAGGCGCAGAAGGCGGGCTACGACGAGGCGCTGCTCCTCGACGTCGACGGGTACGTGTCGGAGGCGAGTGGGGAGAACGTGTTCATCGTGTCGGAGGGCGTCGTGAAGACAACGCCGCTGCCGACCGTCCTCGGCGGCATCACGCGCCATGCGGTCCTGCGTGTGCTCGGCGACCTCGGCATGGCGGTGCGCGAGGAGCGCTTCACCCGTGACGAGGTCTACCTGGCGGACGAGGCGTTTCTCACTGGCACGGCGGCCGAGGTGACGCCGATGCGCGAGCTCGACGACCGTCGCGTCGGCGATGGGACGCCGGGGCCGGTGACACGGCGCCTCCAGGAGCTCTTCTTCGCGATCGTCCGCGGACGCGAGGACCGCTACCGCTCCTGGCTCGCGTACGTCTGAGGCCGCCGCCGCCACTTCTTTGACGGCGCGCCGCCGCCGGAGGCCCACCTGCTCGACGTCGGGCGACCGTAGTCGGCGGCACGAAAAATGCTCGCGTCCGCGAGCCCCGATGTTCCACGCGACGATCCGGTCCGACGCGCAGGAGACCCTTCGCCTCTCCGCCGAGGCGTCGCCGTACAACCTGCAGACGCTCCGGGACCTCCTCTCGCGTCGCGGACCGGGGACGCGCGTCGAGGTGCGGACGGCGTCGCGCCTGCACGCCGTCATCCGTCGCGCCCTCCGGAACCTCGATCGGCGTGGGGTCGTGCTCGTCCTCGAAGCCTGAGCAGGCTTGCCTCCCCAGGCACCGTCAGGTAGGGATGCCGGGTTTCCGACGGCCGGGACCGTCGGAAGAGGGAGGGGACTGGATGCGATCGACCGTCCTGCGTGCGGGGCTCGCACTGAGCCTCCTGGGCCTGGCGGCATGCGGCCCGGAGAAGCCGGCGAACACCACGACCACCACCACCGCTGCCCCGAAGCCGGCCGGCACGCCGCCGACGACCGCTCCGACCGCGGAAGAGGAGTACGAGCTCGACGTGATCGCCGAGGCGGAGCCCGACGAGGGCGCGCCGCCGCTGAAGGTGCAGTTCACCGCCTCCGTGGAGGAGGAGACCGGTGGCCCCTTCACGTACCACTGGGACTTCGGTGACGGCGCGTCGAGCACCGAGCAGAACCCCAGCCACACCTACGCCAAGGTGGGCGAGTACACCGCCACACTCACGGTCACGAATCAGAAGGGCAACAAGGGAACCGACGAGATCGACATCTTCGTCGAGACCGACGAAGAAGGCGGCGGAGGCGAGTAGCCTCGCTCAGCGGCAGGTCGCCTCGACCTGCTGCTCGATCGACTGGAGCGTGGCGACGGCGGGAGCGAGCGCGGCGCCCTCTGCGTCGCAGCGGTAGCGCGTCGCGCTCAGGCACCGTTCGAGCACCGCAGCCCGGGCGCCGACCTCGGCGGCCGCGTCGCGCCAGCGCGCGCGCGCCCGCTCGCACGGGGCGGCGTCCACCTGGGTCCGTCGCACGTCCTCCCTCCCGGCCGGCGGCGGCGGAGCAGGCTTCGGCAGCGCCGCCGGCGTCTCGGGCGCGGCGGGAGCACCGGGCTCGTCCATCAGCTCGATCTGGTCGGCGCTGCGGAGGACCATCTCGGGCCGGCCGCGGAACTGCTGGACGCGTCCGCTCACCCGGACCCGCCGGCCCTGGTAGACCCGCTCGGGCCTGGGCGGCGCGCTCGCGAAGAGCGGCAGGAGGAGCACGGCGCGGAAGGCGGCGGGATCGCCGGCCGCGAACTCGAGCACGTACGTGTCGCCCTCGATGCGGGCCGATTGCACGTCGCCCTCGACGGTGACCACCTGCCCGACCTGCGCGCCGGCGTCGCGCCACGAGACGACCGGGGGCGACACCGCAGCCGCGCCGCCCGCGGACAGCGCGAGCGCGAGGCCGAGCAACGCGCGGAGCGTCGTCATCGGGCGGGTTCGATCGGCACGCGCTCCCGTCGGGGAGCCGGCTCGCCTTCGGTCGCGAAGAGGAGCTCGAGCGTCGCATACCGACCCGTCGGAAAGTAGAGATAGCCCTCCGCGGAGAGGCCCGGCGCGAGGCTCGTCGCGTGGAACGCCCTGTCCTCGAAGCCCGCGACGTCCGGGGCAGGTGCGCCGCCGCCTCCGACCGCGCCGGCCACTGCGCCCACCGTCGCCCCGACCGCGCTGCCGACCGCGACCGCCGCGCCGATGCCGCCTTGGATCGCACCCGCGACGATGCCGCCGAGGGCGCCGAAGGCACCGCCCGTCGCCGCCCCGACCGCAGCGTGCCGTACGGCGCCGGGGAGCCGCCTTCCGCCGGCGCGCCGCGCTGCCTCGGCCGGGGGCAGCGGAGCGATGCGTGCCGCCCCGTCGTCGAGCGCGAACATCTGGCGCGGATCGACCTGGAGCGGCTCGGGACCTCCGTTGGTGAGCGCGACGGCGATCGGCTGGACGTCGCCGGCTCGAGGGGTCAGGCGGGCGACGGCGCGGATGCGGCCCGGGTCGGCCTCGGGCACGGGGAGTGGCGGCGGCTGCCGGGCGGCGCACCCCGTGAGCAACGCCACCGCGACGGAGACCCACGGCGTGGCGTCGAGGATGACTGCGCGAACGGACACCCGTCTCCCCCGGTCGGCCGACTTCGTGCGGACACCGCGAGGAGCGACCCGGTCGCCGGTTCGGCTAGCGGGGCTCCCGGCGGCCATAGCCGCCGCGCCCGCCCCCACCGCCGCCGCCTCCGCCGCCGGGCGAGCGCTCGCGGGCCTCGCTCACGGTGAGCGGGCGGCCGCCGAACGGCTTGCCGTTGAGGGCGGTGACCGCGGCCTGCGCCTGGGTGTCGCTCGACATCTCGACGAAGGCGAACCCGCGTGGCCGTCCAGTCTCCCGATCGGTGACGATCTTCACCTCCTCCACCTGACGGCCGTCCTGCTCGAAGAGCGCGCGCAGCTGCGCCTCCTCGCACTGGTAGGGGAGGTTGCCCACGTACAGTCTCTTTCCCATTCTAGCTCCCGCGCTGACGAAGACGCTGTTCGCGGCCCCCCGGCCGCGTGCGCGCATCCGACGCGGCCTTCTAGCATGCGTCGGTCGCCACGGTCCAGGCTAGGGGGAATTCCCCCGGACCCCAAAAAAAGACATGCCGGCGCGTCGCAAGACCGCGTCGGGAGGAGCGCCCGAAGGTCGCACGACCGTGGCGACGCGGCGCGCGATCACCTCGGAACGGCGCTCGCCCGGGGTTGCGGCGGCCGGCCGCCGTGGAGGCGTCGCCGGGCCCGCCAGGAGCGTGGGCGTCGGCGCCAGCGGAGGCCCCGGAGAGACGCGCCAACCACACGGGACGGGTGGGGCGCGGCGGCGCGAAGCCGACCCGCCGGTGGCGCTCCCCGCAGGGGGCGTCATGGCGCCTTCATGCCCTCGGGGAAGGTGGGGATGCCGCCGGCGCCGGCCGAGGCCGTCCCACCGCTCGCGCGATCTGCGAGGTCGGCCACGCGGTGTGGCGTCGCACGCAGCCGGCGAAGACGAATGTAGGACAAGTGAACAGTGACACCGGCCGATCCGCGGCGGTGATGCCGTGCGGAGGGGGCACGCGGATTGCGTGCGTCGAGAGCACATCAACCCGCGGAGGAGGGGTCCATGGACGCCATCGAGCTGCTCAAGAAGGACCACCAGGAAGTGACGAAGCTCTTCCAGCGCTACCGCGGCAGCAGGAACGCTCGCGGACGCGACGTCGTCCGCCAGCTCTCCAACGAGTTGCTGGTGCACGCGCAGATCGAGGAGGAGATCTTCTACCCCGCGGTTCGCGAGGCGGCCCCCGAGCTCGCAGAGCAGGTGGAGCGATCGCTCCAGGAGCACCAGCGCATCAAGGAGGAGCTCGCCGCGCTCGCGCGTCAGCCCGAAGACGTCGAGGAGACGATGACGACGCTCGAGCAGGACGTCGAGCAGCACGTGACCGAGGAAGAGGGAGAGATCTTCCCTCGGGCCGCGGAGGTCTTCGACGAGCGCCGGCGCACGGAGCTCGGCCGGCGGCTCCGCGCCCGGAAGGGCGAGCTGACGCGGGAGTCGGTCCAGCCGACGCGACCCCGGATGGCGAAGCGGCGCGGCGGAGAGGCCGAGCGCAAGGCGCGCGCCGGCAGCGCCGCCTCGTCCCTGCGCCACCGTCGCACGAGGGTCGCCGCACGCCGCGGACGATCCTCGGGGGCGGCGAAGGGCCGGAAGAAGCGAAAGGCGGCCCGCGGCGGCCGACGCTAAGCGACGCGGGTCCGGCGCGCGGCGCTCCGCCACGCGACCGCGAGCAGCGCGAAGGTGACGGCGAGCGCCGCCGCGCCGACGAGGAGCGGCCGTGCTCGCCCCCCTCCGTCGGCGACCGCCGCGAGCTCGGTGGTCGCGACGACGGCGTGCTGCTCCCCCGCCTCGGCGTACTCGTACACGCCGTAGACGCGACGCGGGCCGGGTGGGACGGCGCCGCCGCTCTGGATCGCGAGCGGGACGACCGTCCGACCTCCCGGTGATATCTGCGCCGGCAGGCTCTCGGGCTCCGTCGACATCCCGCCCGGCAGGACGAACACCACGCGCCCCACGACCGGACGCTCGCCGGAGCTGTCGAGCGTCAGCCGTCCCTCCGCGACCCCGGCGAGCGGCCCGAACTCGAGGGTTGCGCGGACGGGTCCGGGCGTCGGGGTCGGGACGAGGACGACGAGCGGCACCGAGTCGGCCCGGCCCGCGGCGTCGACGTAGTCGACGCGGACGGTGGCCGGGAAGCACCCGGGGCCGGGCGGGGGCGGCAGGGGAAGGTGCCACTCGTGGCGTGCGCCGGGCTCGAGCACGACGCCGTCGCCGGCCACCGTCGCGTGCCGCCAGACGAGCCGCGGGACGACCGCCCGCGCCGTCTCCCCTCCGGCGTTGCGGACGCTGACCCGGAGATCGGCTCCGACCTCGGCGGTCGGCTCGAGCGTCGTCCAGGCGACGGCGGGGGCAGGGAGCGCGAGGAGCGTCACCCACCCGAGCAGCACGCGGAGGCCCCGGCGGCCGTGGCGGCCGGGCATTCCGAGCGCGGAGTCAGCCGACGCGGCGGGCACCGATCGCGCGCGCGTGCTCCTGCACGACCTCCGGCGGGCACCACCCGATGAACCATCGCGCCGCCACGACGAGGATCACGAGGTCGTCCACCTCGCCGAGCAGCGGGATGGTGTCCGGGATGAGGTCGAAGGGAAGGATGACGTAGCCGACGGCGCCGATGAGGAGCGCCTTCGGCCAGACCGACACGCGCGGATCATTGAGGAGTCGCCAGTGGAGCCGGACGAGGCTCGGGAGGTGGAGGAGCACCTGGAGGCTGCGCATCCGCTCCGACCAGGTCATCTGGGTTCCTTGCGCCATGCTGCCCCGACGCTACCCGACGCGTCCCTTTCGCGCCAGCGGCCGCCCCTTCCGTTGGCCCCGCCGGGCGCGGTAGGAAGGACGCTCCGGGCCCGCGAGCCCGCCATCTCACCGGGGAGGACACCACCGTGGAAGAGATCCGATTCGACGACATCGAGAAGCTCAAGGGGAAGGTGAGCGACACCTTCGGCGGCTGGAGCGAGCCCGTCGAGGTGACGCAGGAGATGATCAACGGGTTCGCCGAGCTGACGGGCGACCACCAGTGGATCCACGTCGACGTCGCGCGTGCCAAGCGCGAGAGTCCCTTCGGCGGGACGATCGCGCACGGCTTCCTCACGTTGAGCCTCCTGCCGCGCATGCACTCGAACCCGACGTGGAAGCTCGTCGGATACGGGAACGCCACCAACTACGGCGCGAACAAGCTGCGCTTCGTGTCGCCCGTGCGCGCGGGCGCCAAGGTGCACGCGCATTCGCGGCTCGTCGGGGTCGAGGCCAAGCCGAAGGGCACCCAGGTCACGCAGGACATCCAGGTGCACGTCGTGGGCGAGGACCGGCCGGCGCTGATCTACGAAATGGTCGTGCTCTACCACCCGTCGATGAAGCGGGGCTGATCACTCGATCTCGTAGGTCACCTGGAGCGTCACCGAGACGGTGAGCTCCCCCGGCTCGATCGGCGTCGGCGCGGCGCGCGCCTCCGCCGCGAACCCGGTCGCCTCGAAGCGACGGACGACGGGGACGGGCGCGGGGGACGTGCTCGCCGACACGAGCGCCTTCAGCCGGACGCCGAGGCCCTTCGCGACGCTCTCGGCCTGGCCGCGGGCGTCGGCCCCGGCCTGCTCGATCGCCGCCCGCTGGAGCTCGGCCCGCTTCGACAGCGACAGCTGGAGGCCGCCGATACGGTTGGCCCCCGCGCCCGTTGCGGCGTCGATGAGCGCGCCGGCGCGGTCGAGCCGGCCGCTCTCGACCTCGACCTCGTTGTGCGCGACGTAGCCGGTGATCCGGGGCTCTCGGGGCTCGCCGGCCCGCGGGTTCTCCCAGCGCGGCTCGATCGAGTACCGGGCCGTGGTGACCGTATCGTCGGCGCCGAGGAGGCTCTTGACCGCCGCGACGACCGCAGCGGTCGTCTTCGCGTTCTCGCCCGCCGCCTCGGCGGCCCGCGCGGCGGTCGTCTCGACCGCGAACGAGATCGACAGACGGTCGGGGACCGACTTCACCTCGCCCCTCCCGACGACGGAGATGGTGCGGCGCTCGGCGGCCTTCTCGTCCGCGTGGACCGCGCCGGCGGCGAGGACGATCGCGATCCA
>CAZLYE010000265.1:0-4137 GCA_964562865.1 uncultured Binatia bacterium (SeqCode)
CTTCGCTCGCGCCCGCGCGCGGACGTGCTCGCGGCCGCGCGGCGTCTCGACGTCCCGATGACGCCGGTCAACACGCCGGAGGAGTTCGTCGCGGAGGAGCAGACCCGCGTGCGCGGCTACTTCCGTCGCACCGGGTTCCCGCACGTCGGCGAGGCGCCGTTCGCGCCCGCGCCCTTCAACTTCTCCCGCACGCCGGCCGTGCTCGCGCACCCGGCCCCTGCGCCGGGAGCGGGTGACGGACGGCTCTTTCCGGCGCGTCCCCCGGAGCGGACCGGCGACGGGGCGGCGCGTCCCGCGCTCGCGGGCGTCCGCGTCGTCGACCTCGGCGTCGGCGTCGCGGTGCCCGAAACGGGCTGGCTCCTCGCCGAGCTGGGCGCCGACGTGATCAAAGTGGAGTCGAGCGCCAACCTCGACTTCCTCCGCCGGCTGACCGTCGAGCCGGACACCCCGAACCGCTCGTGGACCTTCAACGACGCCTCGCGCGGGCACCGGAGCGTCTGCCTCGACCTCCGCACGCCGCGCGGCCGCGACCTCGCGCTTCGCCTCTGTGCGGCGGCCGACGTCGTCATCGAGAACAATCGCGGCGATGTCGTGCGGAAGTGGCGGCTCGACTACGAGGACGTGCGGGCCGCGCGGCCCGACGTGATCTACCTCGCGTCGCAGGGCTACGGGCGCGGCGGACCGCTCGGCGAGGCGTCCGCGTACGGCCCGCTCAACTCGGCGTTCTCGGGCGTCACGTGGCTCTGGAACCATCCCGAGCCGCCGTACCCGGCCGGGTCGTCGCTCAACCATCCCGACCACGTCGCCGCGAAGCTCGCCGCCGTGGCCGCCCTCGCCGCGCTCGAGCACCGCCGCCGGACGGGCGAGGGGCAGTCGATCGAGATGTCGCAGGCGGAGGCCGCGGCATACCTGATCGGCGAGGCGTACCTCGAGGCGCCCTGCGCGGGGCGGCCGACGTCGCAGCGGGGCAACGCGGTCGAGTATGCCTGCCCGCACGGCGTCTACCCGTCGGCGGGCGACGACCGCTGGGTGGCGATCGCGGTCGTCGGCGACGACGCGTGGGAGCGGTTCGCGAGCGCGCTCGGGTGGGCGCCCGAGCCGCGGCTCGCGGCGCTCGCCGGACGCCTCGCGGCGCGCGCGGAGCTCGACGCACGCGTCGCGGAGTGGACGCGCGCGCGGACGGGCGAGGACGCCGCGGCCGCGCTCCAGGCCGTGGGCGTGTCGGCGATGCCGGTGCAGAACGGCGAGGACCACCGCACCGACCCGCACCTCGCGGCGCGCGGCGGGATCGTCACCGTCGTGCATCCCGAGATCGGCTCCGAGCGCCACAGCGCGAACCCGATCCGCATGAGTCGCACGCCGGCGGCGCCGCCGCGCGCGGCACCGTGCCTCGGCGCCGACACCGAGTACGTGCTGACCGGCGTCCTCGGCCTCACGCGCGAGGAGGTCGCGCGCCTGGTCGACGAGGGCGTCTGCCGGTGAGCGGGCCGACCATCCGCGACCGCGCGGCGATCGTCGGGATCGGCCAGACGCCGTTCTCGCGCGCCCTCGGTCGCTCCGAGTACGACATGGCGCTCGAGGCGATCCTCGCCGCGTGCGACGACGCCGGCATCTCGCCCCGCGACATCGACGGAACGGTCCGCTACGACATGGAGACGACCGACGAGGAGAACCTGCTCGCGGCGCTCGGCAGCCCGTGCCTCCGGTGGTTCGCGAGCAGTGCGTGGGGCGGGGGCGGCTCGGCGTCGGTGATCGTCCTCGCCGCGACGGCGATCGCGGCCGGCATGGCGCGGACGGTCCTCGTCTGGCGCTCGCGTGCGCGCGGCAAGCAGTCGGCCTACGGGAAGGGCGCGCACCTCGGCGGGCGCTACTGGGAGCGCCTCGACACGGCGCTGCCGGGCCTCAACGCGTGGCACGTGCCGCACGGTCTCGTGAGCGCGTTCCAGGAGATGGCGATGATCGCCATGCGCCACCGGATCGAGTACGGGACGACCGACGACCAGTACGCCGAGGTCGCGGTCGCGTTCCGCGCGCACGCCGCGCGGAACCCCCACGCCGTGATGCGCACGCCGATGACGCTCGCCGACCACCACGCCTCGCGCCTCGTCTCGGATCCGCTCCGGCTCCTCGACTGCTGCATCGAGACCGACGGCGCCGTCGCGCTGATCCTCACCAGCGCGGAGCGCGCGCGCGACCTCCACCCGCGTCCGGCGTACGTGCTCGCGGGGGCGATGGCGGCGGGGGGGCATCACATCCGCCTGTCCACCTTCTACGATCGCGCGCGCGCCGACGACGGCGCCCCGCGTGCCGGCCGGCAGCTCTGGGAGGCCGCCGGCGTCGGCCCGGGAGACGTCGACGTCGCGTTCTTCTACGACTTCTTCACGCCGCTCGTGATCATGGCGCTCGAGGACTACGGCTTCGCGCGCCCGGGCGAGGGCGGACCGTTCGTCGAGCGGGGCGGTCTCGCCTGGCCGGACGGGCGGCTCGTCTGCAACACGAACGGCGGGCAGCTCTCCGAGGCGTTCATCCACGGCTTCAACAACACGGCCGAGGCCGTGCGGCAGATCCGCGGGACGTCGACGGCGCAGGTGGACGGATGCGAGCTCGCGTTCGTCGCCGGCGGGAACACGGACCCGACGGGCGCGGTCCTCCTGCGGCGGTGACCCTCCGCGACGCGATCCTCACGCGCGGCCAGCCGCTCCCGCTGCCGACGCGCGACAACCAGCCGTTCTGGGACGCGGCGCGGCGCGGCGAGCTCGTGTTCCAGCGCTGCACGGCGTGCCGGCGGTTCCGGCACTACCCGCGGCCGACGTGTCCCGACTGCCTCGCACGCGAGCACACGTGGGAGCGGTCGACGGGGCGCGGCACCGTGTGGACGTGGACGATCGTCCGCGGCCCGACGCTGCCCGCCTTCGAGGCGAGGCTCCCCTACAACGTGGTCGACGTGCTGATGGACGAGGGTGTCCACTTCGTGAGCGAGGTGCTCGACTGCCCGCCCGAGGAGATCCGCGCCGGCATGCCGGTCGAGGCGGTCTTCGTCCCGGCGAGCGAGGAGATCACGCTCGTCAAGTTCCGGCGCGTGCCGGGCTGACGCTCAGCTCCAGCTTCCGAGCGTGGTGTGGCGGAGCGTCGTCGCGCAGCGTGGGCAGGGGATCGAGTCGATCGTCCCCTCGATCAGCTTGAGCGGCGAGTTGCAGCGCGCGCAGCGGCGGTCGCGACGGTCCGCCCGCGTCTCGGCGAGATCGATCACCGTGAGGTCCTTGCACTCGTTGCAGATCGCAAGCCCGCCCCAGAACTTCGCACGGCCCGCCTTGCCCCAGCCGACGGAGAGCTGCTCGGTGGCGAAGCTGCACGACGGGCACCGGTACGTGACGATCGATCCCATGTGTGCGGCACAATTCTCTCTAAGGCCTCGTGCTGTCAACCGCCCGGCGCGTCAGGGGATGCGCACCCGCTCCCCGGCCCCCGGGAGGCCGGCCTTCGCCGCGAACTCCTCCAGGAGCTCCAGCGCGTGCGCGAAGCTGCGCGCCCAGAAGACGACGGGCACGCTCGCGAGCGTGACACCCGCGCGCGCGAGGTCCGGCAGGCGTCCCAGCAGATCGTCGACCGTGCGCGCGCCGCCGCCGGACGCGACGCCGATCGTGCCCGGGTCTCGTCCCCGTACCGCGGCGAGACGCCGGAGACGCGCCACGTCGGCCGCGAGCGCGGCGAGGTCGGGACGCGGCGCCGCGATCCAGCCCGCACCGAGCCGGACCACCCGCTCGAGCGCGCGCTCGGACGCGCCGCCGATCCAGATCGGCGGGTGAGGCTTCTGGAGGGGCTTCGGGAAGAAGGCCGCGTCGTCCAGCCGGACGAAGCGGCCGTGGAACGTCACCCGGTCCTCGGTCCAGAGGACGCGCAGCACGTCGAGGTACTCGTCCATCCGCGCCCCACGTTCCCGGAACGGCACGCCGAGCAGGCGGAACTCCTCGGCGAGCCAGCCGGACGCGACGCCGACCGTGAGGCGCCCGCCCGAGAGGACGTCGAGCGTCGCGAGCTCCTTCGCGAGGACGACCGGGTTCCGGTAGGGCAGGATCATCACCGAGCAGGAGAGGCGGATCCGTGCGGTGAGAGCGGCCACGTAGGACAGCGTCGAGA
>CAZLYE010000266.1:0-3146 GCA_964562865.1 uncultured Binatia bacterium (SeqCode)
GACGTCGAGGAAGTTGGCGGGCATCCCGCCCGCGGCCTTCACCGTGTCCATCGTGGCCATCGCGAGGCCGGCGCCGTTCACCATGCAGCCGATGTTTCCGTCGAGCGCGATGTAGGAGAGGTCGTACTTCGCCGCCTCGCGCTCGCGCGGATCCTCCTCCGACGGGTCGCGCAGCTCGCGCAGGTCCGCGTGGCGGAAGAGTGCGCTGTCGTCGAACCCGATCTTGGCGTCGAGCGCGAGGAGCTTCCCGTCCTTCAGGACGACGAGCGGGTTGATCTCGGCGAGGGAGCAGTCCGATTCGACGAAGCAGCGCGCGAGCGCGGTCATGAAGCCGACGGCCGCCCCCACCTGGTCCTTCGCGAGGCCGAGCCCGAACCCGAGCCGGCGTCCCTGGTAGGCCGCGAAGCCGACGGCGGGATCGATCGTCTCCCGGAGGATCTTCTCCGGGGAGCGAGCGGCCACCTCCTCGATCTCGACGCCCCCCTCGGTGGACGCCATCACCGTCACGCGTCCGCTCCCGCGGTCGACCACCATCCCGAGGTACATCTCCCGCGCGATGGCGCAGCCCTGCTCCACGAGCAGCCGCCGCACCACCCGCCCGTGCGGACCCGTCTGGTGCGTGACGAGCGTCTTCCCGAGGAGCTCCTGCGCGGCGGCGCGCGCCTCGGCGGCGCTCTTCACGAGCTTCACGCCGCCGGCCTTGCCGCGTCCGCCGGCGTGGATCTGCGCCTTCACGACGCACGGAAAGCCGAGCCGCTCCGCGGCGGCGACGGCCTCGTCGACCGTGAAGCACGCCTGGCCGTCCGGGACGGCGACGCCGTAGCGGCGGAGGAGGTCCTTCGCCTGGTGCTCGTGGATGTTCATCGCAACCGGGACGCCCTTGCTATCCCGACGGCCCGACCCGAATCAACATCCGGTGGCGGGCCGATGGTCGGAGCGCCGTGCAGTTCTGCGCGGAGCGACGCGATCGCGCCGGCAGCCCAGGGCGTGTCGTGAAGCAGGCCGCGTGCGGCCGACCTTGCCCGGCCGTACGCGCCTCGCCCGCAGAGGTCGGGCCTCCGTGAGGCCACCCACTCGATGCCTGCGCGCAGCGGTTGCCGGCCGACACAGCGGCACACCGATTGCCATGGAGAGCCGCCACCATGCGAACGCAACGAGGTCTCGTACCGCTCGTGCTCGTCGTCGGGTTGCTGCTGGCGGCGCACGGGATGGCTGGCGGGTTCGGGGGTGGTCACGACTTCGGTGGGCGCTTCGGGGGCTTCTGGAAGCATCACCTCGGCGGCGGGCCCGGCGGGCAGCCGAGCGGGGGCAGGCCGGGCGGAGGCCCGCCGGCGGCGAGCGGCGCCTTCGGCGACCCCATCGCCGGCCTCACGGCGGACGAGCTCCAGCGCTTCAACGACGGCCACGACGCCTTCGCCGAGGAGGAGACGCCCGCCGACGGCCTCGGCCCGGTCTTCAACGGGGACTCGTGCGGCGGCTGCCACAACGGCGGCGCCGTGGGCGGTGGAAGCGAGCAACTCGAGACTCGCTTCGGCACGATCACGAACGGCGTCTTCGATCCGCTCACCCAGTTTGGCGGATCGCTCATCCAGGCGAAGGGCATCGGGCAGGTCGGCGCATGCAACTACGTCGGCGAGGTCGTGCCGCCCGAGGCGACGATCGTCGCGCAGCGACGGACGACGCCGCTCTTCGGCTTCGGCCTGGTCGACGCGGTGCCCGAGTCCGAGCTGCTCGCGCTCGCCGCGAGGGAGGCGCGCCGCTATCCCGCGACCGCCGGCCGTCCGAACATGGTGACCGACGTCGTCACGGGGATGCAGGCGGTCGGCCGATTCGGCTGGAAGAGCCAGGTGCCGAATCTCCTCCAGTTCTCGGCCGACGCGTATCTCAACGAGATGGGCATCACCACCCCGCTCTTCCCCGACGAGAACTGCCCGCAGGGCGACTGCAGCCTGCTCGCGTGCAATCCGGTCCCGGGTGTCAACGACGACCTCACGGACGTGAACGAGTTCCACGACTTCATGACGCTCCTCGCCCCGCCACCGGTGCAGAAGGCGACCTTCGCGACGCTGCAGGGAAGCCAGCTCTTCGACCGCGTGGGCTGCGCCGCCTGCCACGTGCCCTCGCTCAGGACCGGCGCGAGCGACGTGGCGGCGCTCAACTTCCAAACCTTCAACCCGTACTCGGACTTCCTGCTCCACGACATGGGAAGCCTCGGCGACGGCATCGTGCAGGGCGTCGCGACCGGACGCGAGATGCGCACCGCACCGCTCTGGGGAATCCGCCTCTTCGCGACGTTCCTTCACGACGGCCGCGCGCACTCGATCGAGGAGGCGATCCTGGCCCACGACGGGCAGGGGCGCCGGGCGCGCGATCGGTTCGCCGCGCTTCCCGCGAGCAAGAAGACGAACCTGCTCGCCTTCCTCGGTACCCTCTGAGCCAGCTCGGGGGCTCACGGCGCGGAGGCGCCGTAGCCCCCGAGCTGGACCGTGACGAGCAGGCCGTCCCTGAACGTCAGCCTCCGGACGAACTCGTTCGACCCGCGATCGTAGCCCCACCGCTCGAACTCGGTCACGATCTCCCGCCAGCTGAACGCGTCGACCTGCTCGAGGGTGACGACGCGGTCCACCGGACCGCGGACGGTGGGCGGACCGCAGTCGGCCAGCACGTCCCACATCGAGATCCCCGCTCGCACGAGCCGGCCGCCGCAGCGGAGTGTCTCCTCCCCCGGCTGCCCGGGGGCGGAGGAGGCGACGAGCAGGACGCCCGCCAGTGCGGCGCCCGTGACCCGAGCCGCCATCCGCCGTGTAAGATGGCCCCTTCGGCGAAGCAGCGCGTCGAGAACGCCACGGAGCGCCCGAGGGAGGACGAAGGATGGCGTACCGACAATACGAGTGTCTGAGGGTCCGGGTTGACGGCGGCGTCGCCACGGTCACCATCGACCATCCCCCGATCAACCTCTTCGACCTGGCGCTCATCCAGGAGATGGACCGGGTGGGACGCGAGCTCGAGGCCGACGACGCCGTCCGGGTCGCCGTCTTCCAGAGCGCGGACCCCGAGTTCTTCATCGCGCACGCCGACGTGGCGCTCATCCAGACCCTGCCGACGACGGTGCCGCCGAAGGCGACGCGGCTCGGCCTCTTCCACGC
>CAZLYE010000267.1:0-5132 GCA_964562865.1 uncultured Binatia bacterium (SeqCode)
GCTCATGTGCGCGCTCGTGTACGCGCTCGCGGTGCGGGTCGCCGGCCGGCTCGGCGCGACGGTGGCGGCCGTGGCGTTCCTCTACCTCTGCGCCTTCGGCCACTTCTCGTACGCGGCGATCTTCAACTGGGTGCTGCCCTACGCCTGTCCGGCCAGCTACGGCATGCTGGCCGCGACGGCGAGCCTCTACCTCCTGGCGCGGCACATCGCCGGCCGTCGGCTGCTCGACCTCGGGCTGTCGGTCGCCTGCCTCGGGCTCGCGGCGCTCGCCAAGCTCGAGGCGCTTCTCCCGGCGGCCGCTGCCCACGTCGTCTTCGCCGCGGCGGCGGGGCGCGGGCGACGCCCGGCACTGTGGGCCTACCTGCCCGTCGCGGCGGGCGTGGCGGCCGTCTACGCGCTGCTCGGCGTCGCCGCCGCCGAGAACCTGGTCGCACCGTTCAACGCACGCTCGACCTCGGTCATCGGCCGCTTCATGGGGTTCGCCGACTGGCCGACGACGGGCGTCGCGCTCCTCGAGTCGACCCTGGCGTTCGTGACGGTGCTGCTCGCGACGGTGGGTGCGAGTCGGCTCGCCCGGAACGCCGCCGGGCGCGGGACACGGCGTGCGGCGGAGGCCGCCGGCGCCGCGGTGGCGATCGCGGTCTATGCGGCGCTTCCCTCACACCGCGCGCTCCGCTTCCTCCCCCTCCTCCTGATCGTCCTCGTGATCCGCGACTGGCGGTGCGTCCGGCGCGCGCCCGACGACGAGACGCTCGTGCGGGTCGTCCTGTGGACCTTCGCGCTCGCGAGCCTCGCCCGCATGCCGCTGGTCGCCGGCGCCGAGCACTACGGGTTCTACCTCCTGCCGGTGCCCCTGCTCGCGCTTGCGGCGTTCTGGTTCCGGGTGGCGCCGCGGGCGCTCGCCGACCGCGGGCTCGTGCCGGCGGCCGCGGTGGTCGCGGGGCTTGCCATGGTGGCGGCGATCATCGTGCCGCACCATCTGGAGTCGCGCGACTTCTACGCGCGCCACACGGTGCGTGTCCGGGCGCCGCGCGGCGACATGTACCTCCTCGCCGACGTGGGAGGCGTCCCGGTCGGCGATGCCTATGCGGAGGCCGTCCGGCGGCTGGCGACGCTCGCCCCGGACACGCGCGTCCTCGCGCTGCCCCAGGGGGCGGGCCTGGCCTTTCTCGCGGGTCTCCGCAGCTGGGACGGCATGACCTCCTTCCTGCCCCCCGAGCTTCCGACGCCGGGGTCCGACGCACGCCTCGTCGCGCACCTCGAACGCGACCCGCCCGACGTCGTCCTGTGGATCGGGATGGACCTCGGCGAGTACGGCACCGCGGGCTTCGGCGTCGACTACGCGGCCGCAACCCTCGCGTGGGTGAGGGCCCACTACCGGACGGCGGCGGCGCTCGGTCCCCGCGGATACGTCCTCGTCATGACGCCCGCGCCGGCCCTCGACCGCTGATGCGAGGATCTCCGGGCGCTCAGGGGCAGGCTGCCGGCGGCGGCGATTTCACCGCGATGAAGCTCCCCCGCGCGTCGCGCTGCACGCCACCGCCGAAGAGCAGGCAGCGTCGGAGTGCGTCGGGACCCATCACGAGTCGCACGCCGAGCGCTCCCTGCGAAGCCTCGTCGAGCGAGAATCCGATCCCCGCCCCCGCACAGCGTGCGGAGAGGCGCGTGGACGACACGAGCACCTTGCTGCACGGACCGAGCGTCCGGAAGTGGTCGTCGTACCGGTAGCCCTTGGAGCCGGCCGGCGACCCGAGTGCCCGCCAGGCCGCAGCGGGAAGCGCGATCGTGGCCGTCTCGCCGGTGGTCGGATTGACGAGATCGAGGACGGCGCCGTTCACCCTCGGGTCGGTACCGCTCGCGGCGAGGAGCGGCGGGACGATCCTGGTCTTCGAGGAGACGCTCAGGGAGCGAGCGGTCGGGCCCGCGTCGCTCACGGTCAGCCGCCGGCCCGACAGCAGGTAGTCGCTGCCGGTCCTCGCCGAGAGCTTCGCCACCGCGAAGCTCCCCGAATAGGCACCCGGAGCCTCGCTGAAGGCCCCGGCCGCGAGCACGTCGCCGGCGGCGTCGATCGCGACGTCCCCCGCCGAGTCGTTGATGCCGGCGCCCAGCTGGCGCGCCCAGAGGGTCGTCCCGGTCGACCCCGCGAGCTTCGTCACCGCCATGTCGTAGTCGGCGGCGTGCGAGCCGAGGATCGGCCCCGCGACCCGGCCCGTGGCGACGACGTCGCCCGCCGGGTCGATCGCGACGCGGAGCGCCTCACTGTAGCAGCACGAGCCGGAAATCGACCGCCGCCACAGCTCCTGTCCGGTCGGCCCGGCGAGCTTCGCAACCGTGAAGTCGCCGACGCTCACGTTGTGCTCGTTCACGATGCCGCCCGCGACGACGTCGCCGGCCGCGTCGACCGCCACGTCCGACCCGGCCCCGCTCGACACGGTGATCCCCTGTACGTGGTCCCGCCAGAGCTCCGTCCCGGACGGCCCCGCGAGCTTCACGACCAGCATGAAGGTCGGGACGCTCCCGGTCGCCGGCACGTACCCCTGGCCGACGGCGAGCACGTTTCCGCTGCCGTCGATCGCCACGCCGCGGGCGTCGCCGGGCGTGTCGTAGCGCCAGAGCTGCGCGCCGGTCGCGCCCGCGAGCTTCGTCACGGTGAACCCGCCCGTGCTCGTGGTGCCGGCCGCGACGACGTCGCCCGTCCCGTCGATCACGACGCGCCTCGCGAGCCCGTACGACGGGGCGTCGAGCTCGCGCTTCCAGAGCACGGTGCCGTCGGCGCCCGCGAACTTGATGACCGTGAAAGAGTCGAGAGTGTCCTCGACGAGTCCGCCGGCGGCGATCACGTCCCCCGCGGCGTCGACGGCGAGGCTCGACGCCACGTCGAAGGTGGTCGCACCGTCGGCTCCGGCGCCGTCGATCTCACGTCGCCAGATCGTGGAGCCGTCCGCCGGCGCGAGCTTCGCGACCGTGAAGTCCCAGGACGTGGCCGCGTTGCGCACCCGGCCGCCGACGAAGACGCCCCCGGCGCTGTCGGCCGCGACGGCGAGCATCTCGTTGTAGGCCTGCGCCAGGTCGCCGCTCAGGTTGGTGCGCCAGACCTCCGTGCCGCTCGCCCCGCCGAGCCGCACGACGGTCCCGAGGGCCGGGCTCGGGGTGGTCACACCCGCGGCCACCACGTCGCCGCCCGGCACCGTGATCAGGGCGTTGGCGACGCCGGTGCCCGGACCCACGAGGTGATGCCAGAGCTGCGCCTCGCTCGAAGCAGGGACCGTGAAGACGAGAGCGACGAGCGGGAGCAGCGACTTCCGGTACCCGACCATGATCGCCTCCGGGACGGCGTGTCGTCGCCGTCGACCGCAGAGGTACCACGGGCGAGCCGCGGAGTGTCAAGGAAAATGACCCGGCCGAGGCGCACGGAGGCACGGCGGAGGCGCGTCGCCAGCGGCGGAGGCACCGGAAGCCGCCGGGCGGCGGACCTTGACCGACGACCCTCTCGGCGGCGAAGTGGACGAGCGACTGTATGTCTCCCCGATCCTGCAGGGGACGGTGAGGTCCAGCTCGGTGGGCCGCACGCGTCCGGCGCTCCGCCTGCTCATCGCCGGCGCTGCGATCGTCACGCTCGTGCTTCAAGCAACCTTGGCGCTGCGCGAGAGGAACCTCCTCGCATACCGGGCGATGGCGTCGACCTGGAGCCTCGGCCTCGTCGTGTGGGCGTGGCGGTCCGAGGACGTGCAGATCGGCGGGCTCCTCACGCGCCTCGCATACGCCTTGGGAGCCGCTGCCGTCTTCTGGTTGGCCGTGTTGGAGGTGATGCTCCTGCGCGGACCACTCCTTGCGCGCGGCGTGCTCGCCATCGCCGCCGCCTCCCTCGTGCATGCAACGATCCTCCTCTTTGCAACAACCAAGGAGGGTGCTTCCGGAGCCGACCTCGTGAACCGGCTCGTCCTGGCTTCGGCGTCCGCCCTCGTGGCCGTCCTCGCCGTCGAAACCGCCTTTCAGGCCATCAAGCCGGCGAGCGTCTACGACCTCGTTCCCGACGACCCGAGAAGCGGTCCGGGGCTGATCACCCACCCGGGTGTCCCCAACCTCCTGCGGCCCGGGTTCCGCGGCCACTTCATGCACCCCGAGTTCCCGGGGTTGCGCGTGGACATCAACGCGCTCGGCTTCCGGGACACGCTCGACGACATCACGGCGCCCGGTCCCGGAGAGGCGTCCGTGCTCGTGCTCGGCGATTCCCTCGTCTTTGGCACCGGCGTGGATGTCGAGCAGACGTTCCACCACATCCTCGAGCGTCGGGGCGGAGAGATCGCAACGGCGCGGCTGCGCGTCTACGGAGCGGGCGTCCCCGGCTTCGGGCAGTGGGACGAGCTGCACTACCTGGACGAGCTCGCGCCGTTCATCCGGCCCGACGTGGTCGTCGTCGGGCTCTACGAGGGGAACGACCTCGAGGACAATCTCCGCGCGAAGGTCCGCGACACGCGACGTGGCGAGCCGCCTCCGAGTCCGTTGCCGACCTCGGACCGTCCTCTGCTCGTCCGCTTTCTGCTCGGCGTGATCGGCCGGCGGCCATTCTGGCTCGGCTCCTCCGCGGCCTTGCAGTACGTTCTCCCGGCCGTCGAGGGACCGCTCGTCCGGCTCGGGCTGCTCGATCCGGCGGTTCCCACGAACGAGATGTTCGACTCGAGCCTGCTCGTGTCACCGCCGCCGGTCGTCACCGACGCCCTCGAGACGACGCGCGCCGCGCTCCGGGCGCTCGCCGGACGTTGCGACGAGCTGCACGCGGTCCTGGTCGTCCTGGTCATTCCCGCGGTGATCCAGGCCGAGCCGGCACGCTTCCGGGATTTCGTCTCGCTTCATTCGAAGGCGCGGCAGCCCAACTACTCGCGCACGCAGCTCCACGAGGAGATCGTCCAGATGATCCAGTCCCTCGGCGTCGTGGTCGTGGACCCGCTTCCGGCGCTCGAGGCCGAGGCCGTGGCCGGGAGGCCATGCTACCACCGGGAAGGGCACTGGAACGCGGCCGGCCACAGGGTGGCCGCCGAGGCGCTCGCTCCCGTGCTCCGCGAGATCTTCGCGCGGCCTCGCTGACGCTTCACGCTCGGCGCGTCGCGAGTCAGGGCCTCTTGGGCGCGGGC
>CAZLYE010000268.1:0-7421 GCA_964562865.1 uncultured Binatia bacterium (SeqCode)
CCGCCTTCGGCCGTCCGCCCGCCATGCCGTCCCCTCCTCATAGCAGGAGACGAACGACCGCAATTAGTATTCAACGAACTTCGGACTCGGGACACTAGCTCGGACGCGCGGTCAGCTGCACGTCGGGGCCCTCCGACGCCGCGTCCTCCGGCGTGAGGAAGCGTCCCTGCCGCCGGCGCCGTCCGACGTAGCGCTCGAGGAACGCGACGGTGTAGCGCCGCGCGAGCATCTCCTCGCGCGCGAGCGCAGCCGGTGAGAGGCTCGCGTCCATGTCGGTGAGGCCGTCGTGCGTCCCGCCGACGATCGACACGAAGAACGCCGGCGGCGGGAGCGCCGCGAAGAACGGCTCGGCGAAGAACTGCGGCGGGAGCGTGGTGTCGGCGGTGCCGGCCACGACCAGCACCGGCCGCCGGGGACGGAGCGACACGAAGGCAAGCCCCTGCGGCGTCGCCGCGACCGGCGCCAGCGTCACGACTGCCCGCATGTCGGGGTCGGCGAGGGCGGCGTTCACGACCGCCGCCCCGCCGAGCGAATGCCCGACGAGCCCCGCGTGCTGCCCGCGCACCGCGGACGCCAGGACGCCGGCCGGTCCGCTCCGGTCGTGGAACGCCGCACGCAGGAAGACGAGGTCGGCGGGCGGATCGCGGAAGATGTCGCCGGGCGGCACGTGATTGTCGCAGTCGGTCTGGTTGATGCCCGGGAAGTCGGGCGCGGCGACCAGGAACCCGCGGCTCGCGAGCGGGATGGTGAGGTACTCGTAGTTGGTGCGGAAGCCGCAGTTGCCGTGCGCGACGAGAACGAGGCGCCACCGACCATAACGCGGAGTCGCGTCCCGTCCGGCCGCGTCCGCCGGATACCACACCTCGGTTACGAGCGTCCGGCTCCGAGCCGCGTCGACGAAGGTGACCGTCCTCACGCCGACGGCGAACGGGCCGTCCGCCGACGGGTCGAGATCCGCCGCCAGCGCGCCGGCGGCGAGCGCCAGGAGCGCGAGGGAGAGGAGCCGCGTCACGCGCGGGAGGATACCTTGCAACGTCCGCGCGAACCAAGCCAATACTGAGCGAGCGGAGGGCAACGCGATGGTAGAGAAGACGATCACCCTGACGGGCACGTCGACCAACTCGATCGAGGACGCCGTCGGCCTGGCGGTCAACCGCGCCGCGGCGACCATCGACGGCATCCGGAAGGCCGACGTCGCGGGCATCACTGCGATCATCGAGGACGGGACGGTGAACGCCTGGCAGGTCCGCATCCGCCTCACGTTCGCCGTCCAGGAGCGGCTCCACGAGTAGCATGCGCGACGCAGCCAAGGTCCGTGAGATCGCCGACGGCGTCGTGCAGGTCCACCTGCCGCTGCCGATGCGCCCGACGATCGTCAACGTCTACCTGGTCCGGTCCGGCGACACCTGGACGCTCGTCGACACGGGGATGAACACCGAGGACAGCGTCGCGGGGTTCCGGGGCGCGCTCGCCGACCTCGGCATCGCCGAGACGTCGATCACGCGCCTCGTCGGCACCCACCACCACGTCGACCACTTCGGCACGTCGGGCCCTTATCGGGAGATCACGCACGCCGAGGTCTGGTTGCATCCGCTCGAGGCCGAGCGGGTGACGCTCATGGGGCACATCAGCGGCGAGAACACGGAGTACCTCCGCCTGCACGGCGTCCCCGACGTCGCGCCGGAGCGCCGGCTGCCGCCGCCGAGCCGGTTCTTCGGCACGTGGTACGCGCCGGCGGAGCCCGACCACCTGCTGGGCGACGAGGACGAGATACCGCTCGGCGACGGCCGCACGCTCGAGGCGATCTGGACGCCCGGGCACACGCCCGGCCACTGCTGCCTCCTCCTCAAGCCCGACGGGATACTCTTCGTCGGCGACCACCTCCTCCCGAAGATCACGCCGCACGTCGGCCTGTGGCCGAACGGGCCGGAGAACCCGCTCGGCGACTTCCTCGCCTCGCACGAGAAGATCCAGCGCTTCGAGGCTCGCCTCGTCTGCCCCGCGCACGGGCCGGTCTACGAGGACCACCGCCGCCGCGCGCGGCAGCTCATCGACTTCCACCGCGTGCGGAAGCTCACCATGCTCGAGCTGATCCGCCGCCGACCGCTGACGGCCTACGACGTCGCGCTCGACGCCTTCGCGATCGCCGCCGACAACCGCTTCCAGGTGATGGCGGCCACCTACGAGACGCTCGCGCACCTGGAGCTCCTGCGCCGCGAGGGGCGCGCGCTCCGTCTCGAGCGGGGCGGAATCGTCCTCTACCACGGCCGCTGACCCGATTGCGTCCGCCGACACACCGTGGGAGTGGTGAACGATGCTGAAGCCCGGTGATCCCGCGCCCGACTTCACGGGGACGACGTGCGACGGCGCGCAGCTCCGGCTGGCGGACTTCCGCGGGAGGAAGGTCCTCCTCTGGTTCTTCCCGAAGGCCGACACCCCCGGCTGAACGGCCGAGGGCAGCGGATTCCGTGGCCGAATCCGTGACTTCGAGCAGCTGAACACGGCGATCGTCGGGGCGAGCTTCGACACGCCGGAGGACAACGCCGCCTTCGCGCGGAAGTACGACTTCCGGTTCCCGCTCCTCTGCGACGTGGACCGGCGGATCGGGCTCGCGTACGGCGCCGCGGACGATGCGAAGGCACCGTTCGCGAAGCGGGTCTCGTGCCTGATCGACGAGCAGGGGCGCGTGCTGAGGTACTATCCGCAGGTGGCGGCGCGCGAGCACGTCGCCGAGGTCCTGCGGGACCTCATCGGCTGACGGGCAGACAGGAGCGAGCGCAGGCGGCGGGTCACCGCCCCTGCCGCTCGGAGCGTCGAGCGTCCGATCGCGGCGCCGCCGTGACCGCTCGGGGAATTCCGCCTTGCCTTCCCGCGCGGTCGTGGTACGCGAACGACGTGCTGCGGATCGGTCTCGCCCTGCTCCTCCTCGCCGGCTCCGTGTCGGGCGTCGCCGCCCGGGAGTTCGTCGCCCAGCCCGACGACTTCAAGTGTCTCCAGGACGGGACCAAGGTCGACGGCAAGACCTTCTACGTCTTCAACAGGAACAAACGGAAGCTCCGGAAGGCGCTCAAGATCGCGAACCGCGATCTGTCGAAGAAGCGCTACCCGGTCGGGACGATCCTCCAGCTCTTCCCGTTCGAGGCGATGGTGAAGCGCGGCGGGAAGTTCAATCCCGCGGGCGACGGGTGGGAGTTCTTCCAGCTCACGACGTCGGCGCAGGGGACGCAGATCGTCTCGCGCGGTGGGATGGAGGTGGCGAACCGGTTCGGGTCGTGCCAGGGATGCCACGCGGGCGCGCAGACCTTCGACTTCGTCTGCGAGGGGCACCTGGCCCCGCTCCCTCTCCCGCCAGCCCTGATCGCGGCGCTGCAGAAGGACCCGCGCTGCTCCGCCCCGTAGCCGGGCGTCAGCCGAGGTGAGCGCGGAAGAAGCGCTCGATCCGCGCCCAGCTGTCCGCCTCCGCCTCCGGGTCTAAGCCGGCCGCCATCGGTCCGTGGGCCGCGAGCGAGGCGAAGAGGCCCGTGTGCCGGCTCATGTAGCTGTGGCCCGCCTGCGGGTAGGTGCGGACGTCGTGCGGCACGCCGAGCTCCCCGAGGAGCACCTCCAGGCGCCGGCCCTGCCCGGCGAAGAGACGGTCGCGCTCGCCGTAGCCGCCGAGCACGGGGCACACGCCGCGGAGCTCCTCCGCGGTCTTCGGCACGTCGCCGTAGAAGACGCCCGCCACGCCGAGCGGCGCGCGGAGGGCGTACAGAAGGGCGAACCCACCGCCCATGCAGAAGCCGACGACGCCGGTCCGCGACGCGTCGACCTCCGGGCGACCCGCGAGCCAGGTGCGCGCCGCCTCGAGGTCCGCGAATGCGGGCCCCTCGCGCCGGCGGAGCGCCAGCATCGTGCGTATGACGCAGAGCGCCCGCGGGCCGCCCGTGTCGTAGAGATCCGGCGCGAGCGCCACCCACCCGAGGTCCGCGAAGCGGCCCGTGATCCGGCGGATGTCGTCGTTCAGCCCGAAGATCTCGTGGATGACGATGACGGCGGGGCGCGGTCCGCGCGCGGCCGGCAGGGCGAGCGCCGCACGCATCGGGCGTCCCGTCGCCGCGGGGAAGGTGAGGTCGACGGGGGCGGGCATCCTACGCGCGCCCGAGCGTGATCGTGTAGTTGCCGTAGCCGTCGACGGTCGCGCGCTGGCCCGGGTAGACGACGACGGTCGTGAACGGCTCCTCGACGATCGCCGGGCCGAGGATCGCCTGCCCGGGTGTCAGCCGCGGGCCGTCGTAGACCGGGGTCGCGACGAACCGCCCGCGGAAGAACGCCTTCCGCGCGCCGAGGCGCGGGCTCCCCGAGGCCTTCCGCGCGATCCGCGGCAGCGCCGGCTTGTCCTCCAGCGCGACTGCCTTCACGCGGAGCCCGCGGAGAATCGGCTCCTCGTCGCGGCACGCGTAGGTGTGCAGCTCCTCGTGCATCCGGTGGAAGCGCTCGACGGTGTCGGCGAGGACGCGCGCCGTGACCACGCCGCCGCGCGCGGGGAGCGCGACGGGCATGTCGAACGTCTGGCCCGGGTAGCAGAGGGCCGCGAAGCGGTCGAAGCGGAGCCGCCGCGCCCGGCCGTTCCGCGCGCCGAGCGCCTTCCGCGCCGCGTCCTCCATCTCCGCGAAGAGCCGGTTCACGCGCGCGACGTCCACGCGCCCGACGGGGCTGATGTAGGAACGCATCTCGTCGACCACGTGGTCGGTGAGGAGAAGGCCGAGCGCGGAGAAGGCCGGCGCGAGCTTCGGCACGAAGATGCGCCGGATCCCGAGCTCCGCGGCCTGCATCCCGGCGTGCACCGGGCCGTTCCCGCCGAACACGACGAGCGCGAGCGGCCGCGGGTCGATGCCGCGTCGCGCGGAGATCTTCCGGATCGCGTTCGCCATGTTCGCGTTGACGAGCCGGAAGATCCCCTCCGCCGCCTCGACGACCGACACGCCGAGCGGACGCGCGACGCGCTCCTGGATGGCCGCGTGCGCGCCCTCGACGTCGAGCCGCATCGTGCCGCCCGAGAAGGCGGCGGCGTTCAGGTAACCGAGGACGAGGTTGGCGTCGGTGACCGTCGGCTCGACGCCGCCGCGCCCGTAGCAGACAGGTCCGGGCTGCGATCCCGCGCTCTCCGGCCCGACGCGCAGCGCGCCCGACTCGACCCGCGCGATCGAGCCGCCCCCGGCGCCGACCGACTGCACGTCGACCATCGGAAGGCCGATCAGGTACCGGTGGTGCCAGTTCCATCCGGCCTTCACCTCGGGCGTGCCGCCGCGGATCAGGCAGACGTCGTAGCTCGTCCCACCCATGTCGACCGAGATGAAGTCCTCGATGCCGGCCGCGCCCGCGACCGCGGTCGCCCCGTTCACGCCGCCCGCCGGGCCGGAGCCCATGACCGCGACGGCCTTCTGTGCGACCCACCCGCCCGGCATGACGCCGCCGTTCGACTGCATGATGAGGAGCTCGCCCCGGAACCCCGCCTCGCGGAGCCGCGCGTCGAGCCGTCCGAGGTAGCGTCCGATCTTCGGCCCGACGTAGGCGTTCACGAGCGTCGTGCTCGTGCGCTCGAACTCGGGCGCCGACGGCATCACCTCGTGCGAGAGCGAGACCATCACGCCGGGGAGCTCCTCCGCCGCGATCTCGCGCACCCGGCGCTCGTGCGTGGGGTCGACGAACGAGAAGAGCAGCACGACGGCGAGGGACTCGACGCCCTGGAGCTTCATCCGCCGGCACGCGCGCCGGACCGCGTCCTCGTCGAGCGGAACGACGACGTTCCCCTCGAAGTCGAGCCGCTCCGGGATGCCGTAGCGGCGCCGGCGCGGGCAGATCGGCGGTGGAGGCGGCAGCGCCGGATCCCAGATGTCCTCCTTGAAGCCGCGCCGGATCTCGATCTCGTCGCGGTGTCCCTCGCTCGTGACGAGCCCGGTCGTCGCGCCCGACATCTCGATCATCGTGTTGTCGGCGGTGGTGGTGCCGTGGACGATGAGGTCCGTCCTCGCGAGGAGCCCGGCGCGGTCGAGGCCGGTCCGGGCGGCGAGCAGCGCGATGCCGCCCAGAACGCCCTCGGACTGGTCGTCGGGCGTGGTGGGATGCTTGTCGAGGAGGAGCGTGCCGTCCGGGCCGGCGAGGACCAGGTCCGTGAACGTCCCGCCGACGTCGATGCCGATGCGGTAACCCATCGGGGCGTCGGTACACCGATTGGGGTGGACCGACAAGGACCGGCGCCCTCGCTGCATCGGCCGGCGCCGTGCTGTAACCTCCGCCCGGCTCCGGACGTGGTGTGCACAGGAGGGACCGCATGCAGGCACGGACGGCAGACGTCGTCGTGGTGGGAGGCGGGCTCGCGGGGCTCGCCACCGCCACTCATCTCGCACGGGACCGCCGTTCCGTCGTCGTCCTCGAGAAGGCGCCCGTGCTGGGCGGACGGGCGGGCACGCAGGCGCGGAACGGATTCCACCTGAACCTCGGGCCGCACGCGCTCTACCGGAAGGGCGAGGGCGCCGCCGTGCTGCGCGACCTCGGCGTCACGTGGACCGGCGGCGTCCCGAGCGCGTCCGGCGGGTACGCGATCGACGGCGGCCGGCGGCACGCGCTCCCGGGCGGGTTCGTCTCGCTGCTCACGACGGGGCTCTTCGGCGTTGCCGCCAAGGTCGAGGCCGCGCGCCTCCTCGCCTCGCTCCCGAGGCTCGACCCGGGCCCGCTCCAGGGGGTGCCGGTGCGGGCCTTCCTCGCGGACCACGTCGGCCACGACGACGTGCGGCGACTCTTCGCCGCGCTCTTCCGGCTCGCGACCTACGCCAACGACCCCGCGCGCCAGAGCGCGGGCAGCGCGGTCGCACAGCTCCAGCTCGCGCTGGCCGGCGGGGTCGAGTACCTCGATGGCGGCTGGCAGACGCTGGTCGACGCCCTCGCCGCCGCCGCGCGGTCCGCGGGCGCCGTGGTGCGGAACGGCGCCGGCGTCGACGCGGTCGAGCGGGCGGACGCGGGCTGGCGCGTCCGGGTGCGCGAGGGGTCGACGCTCGCGACCCACGCGGTCGTGGTCGCGGCGGCGCCCGGCGTCGCGCGGGACCTCCTCGGCGCGTCCGCGTGCCCGCCCGGCCTCGTGCTGGTCCGGGCGGCGTGCCTCGATCTCGCGCTCGCGCACCTCCCGGCGCCGCGCGCGCGGTTCGCGCTCGGCATCGATCGCCCGCTCTACCTCTCGGTGCACTCCGCGGTCGCGAAGCTGTCTCCCGACGGCGGGGCCCTCATTCAGCTCGCGAAGTACCTGGACGGCGCCGACGACGATCCGCGGTCGGACGAGCGCGAGCTCGAGGCGCTCGCGGACCTCGTCCAGCCCGGATGGCGGAGCGCGGTCGTCGAGCGCCGCTTCCTCCCCTCGATGATCGTCTCCAACGCGCTCGTCACCGCGG
>CAZLYE010000269.1:0-8605 GCA_964562865.1 uncultured Binatia bacterium (SeqCode)
AGCGACACACCGAACGGGCTCACGAAGCCGCCGGGGATGCCCGCCAGGTCGGGGAACGCATCCACCGTGAACGGGAACCCGTCGTCAGGCTTGCCGCGGCCGATGCGCACGTGCCGCACGCCGAAGCTCACGTTGAGCGCCAGCTGCGGCCACGGGCGCCACCCGCCGGTGAACTGGCCCTCGTAGCGCTCGTAGGCCTGTGTGGACGCGGGGTCCGGGCCGATGTTGTTGTTGCCGAGGCCGAAGAACTCCTGCGTCGGGTCGTAGTAGTAGTCCACCCGGAAGAGCGTGAGGAAGCGGTTTTCGAGAAGGTGCGGGGTCCCGAGCTCGAGCGTCAGGTTCTCCTGGCTGTTCCGCGAGTACGTCGTCTCGGCGTCGATCGTGACGCCGGTCCCCGCGACGTTCCGGTGGGTGAACTTGAGGCCGACGAGACCGCCGGACTCGGGGTCGTAGCCGACCTCCGGAAGGATCGCCCACTGTCGCTCCCTCGACGCCTTCTCCGCCTCCTCGATCGTCAGCATCGGGGTCGCGAGCAGGTCGGCGATGTCCTCCTCGGTGTCGATCCCGCGAACGGCGAGCGCCGGCACGGCCGAGGCGAGGAGGGCCCCGATCGCGACCGCCAGGAGTACGTACGCGGCCCGCGTCGTCATCCGACGCCGACGGCCTCGACCGCCAACGACCGACCCTCTCGGCCTGGAGATCGTCTCATCTCGTCGGCGGCCGTCACGGTCCGCCCAAGACCAGCAATGAATCCAGCAACGAATCCAGCGACGATTTGGTTGACAGGCGTCACGCGACCCACTCCGAGACTCGCCGCTGGATACTGGATTTTCGGCGACACGCCGGGCAATCCCGGCTGACGGCACCGGCCCGCTCCCGTGCTGCCCCGAGCCGGGTCGTCGCCGGCTCCCGCGACGGGGTTCAGGCCTTGCGGCCGCTCACCGGCGGGAAGAGCGGGACGCAGTCCGCCTCACACCCCGACGTGGTCGGCTCGGGCGCCGGCGCCGATCGGTGCAGCACCGCCTTGGTGGGGGTAACGAGCAGTCGGTGTCCGTCGACCCCGGGGGTGACGGTGGCGGTCCCGTCCACGATCAGGCTGTAGTCGCCGGCGCCGCGCACCGGGTACAGGAACGACACCGACGGTCTCGCCGTCGCGTTGGCCGCGCTCCGACGGCCGATGTCGGCGACGCACGTCGCCCTCCCAGCTCACCGTGGCGTGCACCGCGTGCGGGCGGCCGTCCTCGGAGACCGTGAGCACGTACGCGTGCCGTCCGCGCTCCGCGATGGCGGCCCGCATCCGTTCGAGCGGCACCGGGATGTCTCATGCGTGTTCCTTACCCGACGTCCCTTGCGGGTGCCACTCCGAGTTGGTACGAGCCACGAGTGCCGGGGCGGCGCAACACGACCGCTGGTTGGTGGACGTGGGTTCTCGCCTCGATCCTGCTCGGGGCGTCGGTCGCCGCCGCGGAGACGGTCACCGTCTTCGCCGCCGCCTCGCTCACCGAGGCGTTCCGGACCATCGGCAGGGACTTCGAGGCGGCGCACCCGGGCACCAGGGTCGAGTTCAACTTCGCCAGCTCGTCGACGCTCGTTCGACAGATCGTCGAAGGGGCGCCTGCCGACGTGTTCGCCTCGGCGGACGAAGAGAACATGCAGAAGGCAGCGGCCGCGGGTGAGATCGCGGGTACGCCGCAGGTGTTCGCGCAGAACCGCCTGGCCATCATCGTCACCAGGGGCGACCCGAAGCACGTGACGGGCCTCGCGGACCTCGGACGCCCGGGCCTGACGATCGCGCTCGCCGCGCCGGCGGTCCCCGTGGGCCGCTACGCTTCCGAGGCGTTCGCGAAGGCCGGAGTGCCCGTCCCCGCCGGGAGCAACGAGGCGGACGTGAAGGCCGTCGTGACCCGCGTCTCGATGGGCGAGGCCGACGCCGGCGTGGTGTACACGACGGACGTGGCGGCGGGGGGAGACAGGATCGAGGCCGTGAGCATTCCCGACGCGTACAACGTTCTCGCGCGCTATCCGATCGCCGCGGTGAAGCACGCGCCGAACGAGGCGGGAGCGCGGGCCTTCGTGGCCCACGTCCTGTCGCCGTCCGGGCGGCGAGTGTTGACGGCAGCGGGGTTCCTCGCGCCGTGACGCCCGGCCGGAGCGGTGTGCCGCCGGCAGCGGCCGCCGTGGCCTCGCTCGGTGCCGCGCTGTTCGCGCTCCCGCTCGTCGGTCTTCTCTGGAGAGTTCCGTGGGCCGGCCTCGGCGATGCGCTCGTCGCACCCGAGGCGATCGCCGCCATGCGGCTCTCGCTCGTCTGCTCCCTCGCCGCCACCGCGCTCTCCGTCGTGCTGGGCCTTCCCCTCGCCTGGGTCCAGGCCCGCGGGAGGTTTCCGGGGCAGGCGCTCCTCCGGGCGCTGACGCTTCTTCCCGTCGTGCTCCCTCCCGTGGTCGGCGGGGTGGCGCTCCTCGCCGTCTTCGGGCGGCACGGCCTCGTCGGGCAGTGGCTCGAGCCGCTCGGGATCCGGCTGCCGTTCACCACCGCCGGCGCCGTGCTGGCCGAGACGTTCGTCGCCATGCCGTTCTTCGTGCTGTCGATGGAGGGCGCGCTCCGCGGGCTCGACCGGCGACTGGAGGCCGCTGCGCAGTCGCTCGGCGCGACGCGCTGGACCGTCTTTGGCCGCGTGACGATGCCGCTCGTGCGTCCGGCGTTCGGCGCGAGCGCCGCGCTCTGCTGGGCCCGCGCGCTCGGGGAGTTCGGCGCCACGATCACCTTCGCCGGCAACTTCCCGGGGCGGACGCAGACGATCCCGCTGGCGGTCTACCTCGCCCTCGAGAGCCGGCCCGAGACGGGCCTCGCGCTCAGCCTCGTGCTGCTGGCGGTCTCACTCGCGGTCCTCGTCCTGCTGCGCGGACGCTGGCTCGGGCACGCTTGAGCCTCGCCGCAAAGGTGCGCGTCCGGCGCGACGCTTTCACGCTCGACGCAGAGCTCGCCGTCGATCCCGGGGAGACCGTCGCCGTGCTCGGTCCGAACGGCAGCGGAAAGACGACGCTCCTGCATGCGCTCGCCGGCCTCGTCCCGCTCGACGCGGGCCGCATCACGCTGGACGGCGTGGTGCTCGACGACGTCGCGGCGGGGATCGCGGTGCCGACGGAGCGGCGCCCGGTCGCCGTGGTCTTTCAGGACCTGCTCCTCTTCCCGCATCTCACCGCGGTCGAGAACGTGGCGTTCGGTCTGCGCTGTCGCGGCCGATCCCGGGGCGAGGCGCGGCGCATCGCGCGAGGATGGCTCGAACGCGTGGAGCTCGGGGACCGCCTCTCGTCGCGGCCCGCCGAGCTCTCGGGGGGACAGGGACAGCGCGTGGCGCTCGCGCGCGCCCTCGCCGTCGAGCCGCGTCTCCTCCTGCTGGACGAGCCGCTCGCCGCGGTCGACGTGCAGGCGCGGGTGCAGCTGCGCCGCGACCTGCGGAGACATCTGACCGCCTTCGGCGGCATTCGCGTGCTCGTGACCCACGATCCCCTGGAGGCGTTCGCGCTCGCCGACCGTGTGATCGTCCTGGAGCACGGCCGGATCGTCCAGAGCGGCACGCCGTCGGCCGTGACGGCGCGTCCCCGCTCGCGCTGGGTGGCCGACCTCGCCGGCGTGAACCTGTTCCGCGGGCGCGCCGAGGGTTCGCGCGTCTTCCTCGAGGGCGGGGGCGAGCTCGTCGTCGCCGAGGCGCTCGCCGGCGACGTCTTCGCCGTGCTGCACCCACGCGCCGTGACGCTCTTCCAGGCGAGACCCGAAGGGTCCTCCCGCAACGTGTGGCGCGGCCGCATCGAGGAGATCGACGTCGAGGGGACGGTCGCGCGCGTGCGCGTAGGGACGACCCCGGCCGTCGTCGCCGAGGTGACGATGGCGGCCGTCGAGGGGCTGGCACTCGCCCCAGGCGGGGAGGTCTGGGTGACGGTGAAGGCGACCGAGATCGTCCTCTACCCGGCGTGACGCGCCGGCCGGCGCCGGCGACGCCGATCCTCAGAGCGGGTGTCCCCACGGCGGCCAGAGCGGCCACCCGAGGTCGTACTCGAGGCCGATGCCGACGATGTCGGCGTGGGCGGTGTAGGTCCCGACCTGCACGTGTGGCTGATCGGATCCGGGTTCCGCGCCGAGGAGTCGAGCGCGAAGAGATGTGCGTACCCGAAGTCGAACCGCATCCGATCCGAGAAGCGGAACCCGACCCCGAAGCTCGCCCAGATGCGATCCGAATCCGGGATGCGGGCGGTCCGGTGCGCGTCGTCCGGGATCGGCGTCTCGTCGTACGCGGCACCGAAGCGCACGCTCCACCGGCGCGACGGATCCCAGCGCGTGCCGACCGAGTAGCGGAAGCTGTCGTTCCACCGCTCGGGCTGCACGATCGTCGGCTGCTTCGGGTTGTCGAAGTTGAGAACGAGCTGGTCGAACTGCGACCAGTGCGTCCACGTGATGTCGGTCAGGAAGGCCCACCGGGGCGTGAACTGGTGGAAGGCGCTCAGCGCGACGCGGTCGGGCAGGTTGATCGCGGCGTTCCCGTTCGTGTCGACGAGGGCACCGGAAAGGCGCTGCAGGATCTGCGCCTTCTTCGGGATCACGAAGCCGGCGCTTCCCTCGAATGTGTGGTGCGTGTAGGCGCGGTAGGAGAGCCCGATGCGGGTCGTGTCGAGCGGGGTCAGCAGGACGCCGACGTTGTAGCTCGCGTTCCAGTCGTCTCCCTTGAACACGGTGAACCCGTCGTTCCGCTGCGGCCGGAGGCCGGAGACCAGGATGCAGGCCTGCGGCGGGAGCCCGAACCGCGGCGCGTTCTCCTGGCAGATGGTGCCGAGGTCGAGGGCGTTGGTGAGCCGCGCCTTCGCGTACTCGACGTCCGCTCCACCGCCGATCGAGAGCCACGGCATGAGCTTCAGCGCGAGCGACGGGTTGACGTTCACGGTGAGGAGCGAGGAGTCGATCGCGTGGTAGCGGCCCACCCAGTCCGGCGCCCAGCTCGTCTTGAGGCCGTACGGCGTGCTGGCGCCGAGGCCGATCCAGGCCCGGTCGCTCAGCAGCTCGTGGGAGACGAAGAGGGTCTGCAGAAGCGCCAGCGCCCCGCCGTTGCCGTCGTTGCTCCCGCTGAGGGGGCCCCCGCCGACGGCCGAGGTCAGGTGAGACCCCTCGTTGTGGAAATTGGCGCTCGGCACGATGGAGAACCCCGACCACGCGAGCTGCGTGCCCGACAGCCGGGTCATGCCCGCCGGATTGAAGAAGATGGTCGAGGGGTCCTCCGCGGCCGCGGCCTCACCGGCGAACGAGCTGCCGAGGCCGCGGGCGCTCTGCTCGTTCACCTGGAAGCCGGCCGCACCGAGGTTGCGCGCGAGCGATGCGATGCTCGCGCACACGACCAGCAAGCCGACCATCCACTGGCCCGGACGTCGTGTCGGAGGACGGGGCATCATGTTCCCTCCTGGGCCGGTTGCGGAGCCGTGGCCCCGGCTCACCCCTTGACCCAGGGGAGGACCGAGCGCCATCACGCGTTTCAGGATGGACGCCGCCTTCCGTCCGGCGACCGGTCCTTCCGCACACCATTTGACCGCGGGCGCTCACCCTCCCTAGATTCGCCGCGTCCATGATCTCCCGCGCCAGAGCGCTCGCGCTGGGGGCGTCGCTCGTCCTCGCCATCGACGCATTCGCCTTCGCGGAGGCGGCCCCCTGTCCCGCGCCCGGCACCCGTCCGGCCAGCGAGGCGTGCCTGCGTGCGGAGCTCGGGGTCCCGCCCGACGCGAAGCGGGTCGTGATCGTGGCCCAGGCGTCCCACCTCGACTGGGACTGGAGGCACACGTTCGACGAGTACTTCGAGGGCCCTCTCGTCGACATGCTCCTCTTCATCCGCCCCGGCCCGGTCGAGGCGATCTTCTCGGACGCCCTCGGCCTGTCGACGGCCTCTCACGCCTCGGGCGCGCACTACTACTACTCCATCGCGGAGATGGGCTTCCTTCAGCGCTTCGTCGCCGCGCAGCCCGACCGCCTGGACGCACTCCGCGCGGTCGGGCAGGACCTGCGGATCGTCGGCGGCGGCATCACGTCGCCGGACAGCCTGCTTCCGACGGGCGAGGCGTTCATCCGCGACTACCTCCTCGGCAAGACGTGGGTCGACGCGACGCTCGGGCTTCCCATCCGCCAGGCGTGGGTGCCCGACGACTTCGGCCACGACGCCGAGCTGCCGATCGTGCTCGAGGCCATGGGCTTCGAAGGCGTCGGGTTCGGTCGGGTCCCGGGCGTCGGACACTCGATCCAGTCCGTCGGCCTCGCGCCGCCCGACACTGGGTCGATCGCCGCGGATCTCCTCCAGCACGGGACGGACTTCGTCTGGCGCGCGGCAGACCGGTCGGCCGTCGTTGCCCACTGGATGCCCGGCGGCTACTGCCAGGGCGACTTCGCCCTCGGCGGCACGCCCGGCAACGAGTCGCTCGACGGACTCAGGCGACTGATCACGACCAACGGCAGCGGTCCGCAGCAGGGCTACGTCTTCATCCCGATCGGCTGCGACTTCTCGCGGCCACGACCGGACCTGCTGGAGCTCGTCGCCGCCTGGAACGCAGGCGCCTACGCGCAGACCGGCGTGTGGGCGGTGGCGGGGACGTTCGATCACTACGTGCAGCTCCTCGCCGCGCATCGCGACGAGCTGCCCGTCCGCCGGTTCGACCCTACGCCCTACTGGACCGGCTTCTACGCGACGCGCCCGCTCCTCAAGACGATGCATCTCCGCGCGACGCGCGCCCTCCTCGCGGCGGAGATCTTCGGGGCGCTCGCCGACGGCGCCGAGCCGCGCGACGTCGGCACGTGGCGAGCCCGGGTGGCGGCGCGCACGGCGGCGATCGATGCCGGCTGGGCGACGCTCGTGCCCGGGAACCATCACGACTTCATCACGGGCACGGCGGTCGACCCCGTGTACGAGGGCGAGCAGCTGCCGCGGCTCGCCGACGCGGTCGCAGCCGGGGAGGCGGAGCGCACCCGGGCGCTCGACGCGGTCGTCGCCGCCGTCCGCCCGCGCGCGAGGAACGAGGCCGCAACGGTCGTCTTCAACCCACTCGGCTTCGCGCGCCGCGGGCTCGTCGAGGCGGCGGGGGCTCCGACCGGGCCGGACGAGCAGGCGTCGGCCGACGGCGGACGTCTCTTCGTCGCCCGCGTGCCGAGCCTCGGCTACGCCACCGCGGAGCGGGCGCGGAGGCGGAGCGAGGCCGTGGGACGCGCGTCGCTCACGGTCACGCCCGACGGGTCCGTCGTCGTCCTCGAGAACCAGCACCTCCGCGCGACGCTCAGCCGGGATTCGGCGTGGGGAATCACGTCCCTGATCGACAAGCGCACGGGTCGGGAGGTCCTCCGCCCGGGCGCGGTGGGCAACGCGCTCGTGCCGTACGCCGACGACGGCGGCCTGTATCGGTTCGGGAACGAGATGAAGGGCTGCAGCCTCGTGCCGCAACCCGCCGTCGCCAGCGGCGGGTCGGGGAGTGTGCTCGAAGCGGGACCGCTGCGCGCGCGGTTCGCCGCCGACGCCACGGTGAACGGGCGCCCCTTCCGCAAGGAGTATCAGCTGGTGGCGGGCGAGCCGTACCTCCGCATGATCTCCACCGGCTCCGCGGAGACGGGGACGTCGGTGATGGTGCAGTTTCCCCTCGCCGGACCGATCGACCGGCTGATCCACGGGACGCCGTATCACTGGGACCGGAAGCAGCCGGAGCGGGCCGGCGAGCTCACCTTCGAGGCGACGCACGAGTTCCTCGTCCCGGAGTTCCGGGGCCGTGCGCGCGGGGCGATCTTCCACGCCGGGGTACCGGCCTGGGCGGCCGAGCGCGACGGGATGATGGTCGGCGCGCTCTGGCGGAACGCCACGCGGGAGCGATGCGAGTTCTACGGAGCCGAGGGCACCGATCCCCACGAGGTGGCGGTCGCCTACGCGCTCCGCGTTCCGACCGGCATCCGCGGCCCGCGCTCGGGCACGCAGCTGCGCGAGGCCCTCGGCTTCGAGGAGCCTCTGCTCGCCGCCGCCGGGCGACCCTCGGGCCGCCTCCCCCGCTCCGCGTCGCTCGCCCGGGCAACGCCGTCGAGCGCGATCATCACGGCGGCCAAGACGGGCGCCACGGATCCTTCGGCCCTGATCCTCCGCGTCTATCAGCCGACCAACCGCCCGCTGCACGTGGTCCTGCGCACGCAGGCGGCCGGCCGCTTCCCGCGACGTCGACGGCTCGGCCTCGAGGGCACGACGGCGCTCGAGGTGCCGTTGTCGCGGAGGCAGGCCGACGGGCTGCACCTCGAGGGTGGCGCCAGCCGGTTCAGCTTCGTCGCGACGCGCGCGCTCACGACGATCGCCGTCCGCGACGAGGCGTCGCGCTCGAGCGCCAAGGGACCGTAGCCAAACGTCCACCGTCGAGCGGGGCCACCTGCATGCGTGATCCACACACCGAGCAAGCGGGCCGACTGATGGCGGAGTTCGCCGAGCGCACTGGCCTGACGTCCGACCGGCCAGCGCGGCGCTACCTCTGGACCGATGCCTTCGCGGTCTGCAACTTCCTGAGCCTCGAGCGCGCGACCGGCGACGCCGAGTACGGCGGGCTCGCACGCCTGCTG
>CAZLYE010000270.1:0-5161 GCA_964562865.1 uncultured Binatia bacterium (SeqCode)
GTGGGCTCGCGTCCGTACTGCTGGACCAGGTAGCGGGAGGTGCGGATGACCTTGTTGATGGTCTCGATCATGTGGACGGGGATGCGGATCGTTCGGGCCTGATCGGCGATCGCGCGGCTCACTGACTGCCGGATCCACCACGTCGCGTACGTGGAGAACTTGTAGCCGCGCTGGTACTCGAACTTCTCGACCGCGCGCATGAGCCCGATGATCCCCTCCTGGATGAGGTCGAGGAACCCGAGGCCGCGGTTCGTGTAGCGCTTCGCGATCGACACGACGAGGCGGAGGTTCGCCTCGATGAGGCGCTTCTTCCCGTCCTGGGCCTTCATCTCGCCCAGCCGGACGGTGCGGAGCGACTCCCGCAGCGCCTCGGCCGACATACCGACCTCGCGGAGGACCTGCTGCGCCTTCCGGCGCGCCTCGCGGATCGTGTCCGCCGCCTCCACGACCTGCGCCGCCGGCGCCCTGAAGAGCCGGCTCGCCGTCCGGGCGGCGTCTTTCTCCTCGCCGCGGATCCGCGCGGCGTGCTTGATGATCTCCGCCGAGGGATGGCCGAGCCGCTGCTCGAGCCGGCGGACCTCGTGATGGTCGGCCTCGAGGAGACGGTATGCCTCCTTCAACTTGTCGACCAGCATCTGCACGTGCTTCGCGCCGATCTGGGTCTCGAGGAGACAGTCGCGCACTGCATGCCGGATCATCTCGACGCGCTTGTCGATCCGGTCGCGGCGCGCCTTCGAGGTCTTCGTCTTCTCGCGCTCGGCGAGGAGCTTCTCGCGCTCCCCGGCGAGCCGCTTGAGCTTGCTCACCTGCCGGAGGAACGCCTCGGCGCGCTTGTCCTCCTTCGGCTCCGCACCCTCGGCCACGGCCTCGGTCTCGGGCTCGTCGTCGCCGAAGAGATGGCGCGCCTCGATCTCGCCCCGACGGAGACGGTCCGCGAGCGTGAGGATGTACTGGAGGGCGAGGTCGAGCGAGTAGACGGCCTCGCGCACCTCGCGTTCGCCGCTCTCGATCTCCTTCGCGATCGCCACCTCCTCCTCGCGCGTGAGGAGGGGGACGCCGCCCATCTCCTGGAGGTACATGCGGACCGGGTCGGCGGTCTCCCCCGGGGCGCGCTCCGTCTCCTCGGCCTCGGGCTGCTCCTCGGTCCACTCCTGCTCCGCCGCCTTCTCGGGCTCCTCCGCGAGCGGCGTCTCCTCGACGGCCTCGACCTCGATGTCCATGTCGCCGAGCATCGAGACGACCTGGTCGAGCTCCTCCGGAGCCGCCCCCTCGGCGGGCGCCTCGCGGCCGTCGCGCGGCTCGTTCTGGACGGCTGCCTGCGGGCGCGGCGGACGCGGCCGCACGTCGTGCTTCTTCTCTTCGACTCGCTTCTCTTGACGTCTCACGCGACGGGTCCTCGGAAGGTGCCTGCCGGAGTGACCGGGATCACTGAAGACGCAGCGCTGGAGGCGTGCGGGGTAATGGGATCGCCCAGTGTCCGAATCGTACCGTCCGACGGGGGTGGGCCGCTCGGGATGCAGGCCTCGGTCGCAACCCTAACCGCGACAATTGGGTTCGTCAAGGGGATTTTCGCTGTGGGACCGCGCGCAACGTCTCGCGCGGGCGCGCTTCCAAACCGCGGGGCGAACTGTATGCTCGGCGGCCATGGGCGCGCTCGCCTTCCTCGGCGGCACCGGTCCCGAGGGGCTCGGGCTTGCACTGCGGCTCGCGGCGGCCGGCGAGCCCGTCGTGATCGGGTCGCGCGAGGCCGAGCGCGCCCGCCGGGCGGCGGACACGATCCGCGCCGCCCTGCCCCATGCCGAGGTGCAGGGTCATGCCAATCCCGAGGCCCTCGAGCGCGCCGACCGCGTCGTCCTCACCCTTCCGTTCGAGGGCCTGAGGCCATTCCTCGGGGCCTCGGCCGCGGCGCTCGGTCGCCGGCTCGTGATCGACGTGATCGTGCCGCTCCGCTTCCGGGCGGGCTTCTTCGAGCTGGCGCCGGTCGACAGCGCCGCGTCGGTCGGCGAGCTGATTCAGCGGGCCGCGCCGACGGCCCGGGTCGTGAGCGCGTTCAAGAACCTCTCGGCGGAGAAGCTCCGCGACCTCGCGTCGCCGCTCGAGGGCGACGTGCTGGTCTGCGGGAACGACCCGTCGGCCCGGGAGGAGGTCGCGGAGCTGGTCCGGCGCGTGCCGGGCCTCCGGGCGATCGATGCCGGGGGGATCGAGAACGCCCGCTACGTCGAGGCGATCACCGCCCTGCTCCTGAACCTGAACCGCCGGCACCGAGCCCTGACGTCGATCGCGATCCTCGGGCTCCCCTGACGCGTCCCGCTCGGTTCTAGCCGCACGCCTTCACGCAGAGCGTGTAGGTCTGGTCGCACACGCGGCGGCACTCCTTCTGCTCCCCGGGGGTGCCCGCCGTACAGGCCGCGGACGCGAGGCACTCGCGCTCATCGGAGAGACACCTCTCCTGGCACGTGCCCGCCGCGTCGGCGGCGAGCACGACGCGCGTCGCCCCCGTCGGGGCCGCGATCAGCACGACGGCGAGGACGAGGAACGACGAGAGGACTGGCCGTGACATGGCGGCTCCCTGCGGCGAGCCACACTGCAGCAGGCTCCGACGCCCCGTCAAGCGTGCGCACCCCGATGGTGGCCCGGCGACGACGCTGCTAGCATGCGTGCCATGTTCTTCCGGGCGCTTGCGGGGGTGATGGGGCTCGTCTTCCTCGGCTTCACGTCCGTCCAGTTCAACGACCCGGACTGGGTGCGCTGGGTCAGCGTCTACGCGATGGCGGCGCTGCTCAGCTTCGCGGCGGCCCTCGGGCGTGAATGGGCCTGGATCTCGGCGCCGTTCTGCGTGCTGACGTTCGCCTGGGCGGCGACGCTGCTGCCGCAGGTCCGGCACGCGAGGCTCGGCGAGATCTTCGGCTCCTTCACGATGGAGGCGCCGGCGGTCGAGGAAGCACGCGAGGGGCTGGGGCTTTTGATCGTCGCCCTCTGGTCGGCCGTGCTCTGGATCGTCTGAGCCGGTCGGTCGGTCACGGATCCGCGACGGGGGTCAGGTGCCCCCGCGATCCCCCCGGCGTCGCTCCCGCTCGCGCAGCTCGACGCGGCGGATCTTGCCGCTCACGGTCTTCGGCAGGCTCTCGACGAACTCGATGGCGCGCGGGTACTTGTACGGGGCCGTCACGCGCTTCACGTGCTCCTGGAGCGCGCGCACGAGCTCGTCGCCCGGGGCGTGACCGGGGCGCAGCACGACGAACGCCTTCACGATCTCGCCGCGCACCGCGTCCGGGCTCGCGACCACGGCCGACTCGACCACCGCCGGGTGCTCCAGGAGGGCGCTCTCCACCTCGAACGGACCGATCCGGTAGCCGGCGGAGATGATGACGTCGTCGGCGCGTCCGACGAACCAGAGATAGCCGTCCTCGTCGCGGCGGGCGCGGTCGCCGGTCAGGTACCACTCGCCGCGCCGGCACGCCGCCGTCTCCTCGGGGCTCTTCCAGTACTCGCGGAAGAGCGACGGCGGGGCGCCGCGGAGCGCGAGCTCGCCGACCTCTCCCGGCGGGAGCTCCTGCCCGTCGTCGCCGATCACGCGGAGGTCGTGACCGGGGAACGGCTTCCCCATCGAGCCCGGTCGGATCGGGAGCCCGGGGACGTTCGCGGCGAGGAGCGTCGTCTCGGTCTGGCCGTAGCCGTCGTGGACGAGGAGCCCGAGCGCGTCGTGCCAGGCGTGGATGACCTCCGGGTTGAGCGGCTCGCCGGCTCCGGTGCAGTGCCTGAGGCGCGGGAAGTGACGGCGCTTCAGGTCCTCCTTCACGAGGAGGCGATACTCCGTCGGCGGCGCGCAGAACACCGAGACCTCGTACCGCGCGAGGAGATCGAGCTCCCGCTCCGGGTCGAAGCGTCCGTGGTACATGAAGACCGGCACGCCGTTCATCCACGGACCGAACAGGACGCCGTACGCGGCCTTCGCCCAGCCGGTGTCCGACGTGGTCCAGTGCAGGTCGGTGCGCTGGAGGTCGAGCCAGTACTCGCCGGTGTAGCGGTGCGCGAACGTGTACCCGTGCGTGTGGAGGACGGCCTTCGGCTCCCGGGTCGTGCCCGACGTGTAGTAGCAGAGCGCCGGCTCGTCGCTCCGCGTGCGCGCCGGGATCCCGCCGGACGATGCGTGCTCGAGTGTGGTCTCGAAATCGTGCCAGCCGGCGGGCGCGCCGCCGAGGGCGAGGCGCACGCCGAGCCCGGGCACGTCGGCGAGCGCGTCGTCCACCTCCGCGGCCTGCGCGACTGCTGCGACGATCGCCCGCGCGCCACTGTGGCGCGCCCGGTACGCGATGTCCTTCGGGCGGAGCGACGCCGTGCACGGGATCACGAGCGCGCCGAGCTTGAGCGCGCCGACGATCGCGACCTGCCACGCCGGAACGCGCGGCAGCATGACCATCACCGGGTCGCCCCGCCCGACGCCGAGGCCGGCGAGCGCGTTCATGCAGCGGTTGGTCGCCTGGCGGAGGTCCCAGAACGTCAGCCGGGCGGTGCGGCCGCCCTCGTCCTCCCAGTAGAGGGCGACGCGGCTCCGGTCGGTCGCCCACGCGTCGACGAGCGCGCCGAAGTTGAACTCCTCGGGCACGGCCCAGCGGAAGTCGGTGACGAGGTCCTGCCAGCGCCGGCGAACCGTGATCACGCCGCCACCACGCGGCCCTTCCGGGCCGACGCCTCGATGTACTTCCGCGAGACCGGCGAGAGGTCGTCGGGCGCGACGATCGCCTCGATCACGACGAACCGGTCGCTCCGCGCGGCCGCCACGAGGGCCGCCCTGAGCTCGTCCACGCGCGCGACGTAGAAGCCGTGCCCGCCCCAGTCGTCCGCGAGGCGGGCGTACGGCCACGGGGGGATGTCGAGGAGCTCGTGGTGCTTCATCACCGGACGGAAGATCTGCCATCCGCCGTTGTTGAGTACCAGCACGACGGGGTTGAGGCCGTGGCGCGGCGCCTGCGCGATCTCCGGCCCGGTCATCTGGAATGCCCCGTCACCGGACAGGACGAGCGGGCGAGCGCCCGTCCCGATCTGCGCCCCGAGCGCGCCCGGGACGCCGAAGCCCATCGACGCGTAGTAGCCCTGCGCGAGGTAGCCGCCGCCGCGCTCGACGCGGACGTCGAGCCCGCCGAAGAGCATGTCGCCCGAC
>CAZLYE010000271.1:0-6607 GCA_964562865.1 uncultured Binatia bacterium (SeqCode)
CGGGCGCGAGCGGCATGAACGCGCCGAAGCGCGAGTCGGGGCTCGCGCCGGGTGCGGGCGCGTGCGTCGTGGTGCCGCCGAACGTATGGCCGGGCCTGCCGAGGCGGGCGGGATCGGTGGGGGCGTCGTGGGAGTCGCCCGACGTCGCGTTGCGCGCGAGGAGCTCGTCGAGCAGGAACTCCATGTCGAGCGGCCGGTTCGCGGCCGACTGCGCGTCGACGATGCCGGCGCCAATGTCGAGGAACGTATTGCCGTGGTGATCCGGGCTCGCGACGACGTAGCCGTGGCTCGCGAGGTGCGCGGCGAGAAAGATCGACTGGAAGCGGATGCCGGCGTTGCCGTGCGAGAAGAGGACGAGCGGGAAGGTCCCGGGCGCCCGGTCGACGTCGCGGAAGGCAGGCGTCGCGACGATGTCGACCCCGAGCACCTGCACGACGTCTTTCGGAACCCCGGCCACCGCGGCGGACGTCGACGGATAGTAGACCTCGACCGTCACCGGCCGCGGCCCGGTCCCCTGCACGTTCATCCGCGACGGGTCGACGAGCTGGAGCGTCCTGACGCCGATCGGGAACGGCCCGAACTCCGCCGTCGGGCCGAGCTCGTTCGACGGGTACATGCGCTGGGCGAAGTGGCGGGCCCGGTTGACGACGAGCCCGAGGAGCGCGTCGGCGTCGAGCGCGGTCCCGCACTGACGGACGATCCGCTTCCGGACCCGCCCCTGGAGCCGGGCGACGACGCGATCCCGCCGCGCGTGATCGCAGCGGCGCCCGCCCGATTCGGCGAGGTAGCAGTCGTTCCCGAACGCGTGGATGACGCCGTTGCGGAGCCGGTCCGTGGCCCGGACGACGGCCCTCTGGCACGGGAGCAGCGCGGCCGCAGCGCTGTCCGCGTACTCGATGCTCTCGAGGTCGTCGCCGAAGTCGGCGCACGAGTCGTGCGTGCGGAGCTGGACGTCGGCGAGGTCGGTGTATCCGAGCGCCTCCGCGGTCGCCTCGGTGCAGCTCGCCGCCGCGGCGTCCTCGGTCGTGTCGAGGAGCGTCGCGAGCGGGCCGCCGGCGGCGCGCGCCGCCGTCTCGCACGCGGGGTCCGAGGCCAGACGACAGCCATCGAGCGTCGCCGAGTAGTCGCGGAGGCACGTCGTGCCCGCCTTGCCCGAGCCGCGCATGCACGTGGTGGGGCCCGAGGCAGCGGCGGCCGGGCCGACGAGGAGGACGAGCGCGGCGAGGACGAGCGAGGATCGCATGCCGGGAGAGTCGGCGGCGGCGGAGGACGATGTCAAGATCAAAATGCGCTATGGTCGTGCCGCCGTGACGGCCAGCCGGTTCCGTTCCCTCGTCATCTGTCTCGTCGCTTACGCCGTCGCGGGGGCGGTCGCCGTCGCCGTCGGATGGCGGTTCCGCGCCGCGCACCCGATCGCCGTCGCGGCGGCGGCCGACGTCGCCGCGACGCTCGTCGTCTTCGGGTTCAGCGTCGCGTTCGACAACTCGAGCCTGTACGACCCGTACTGGAGCGTCGCGCCTCCGGTGATCGGGCTCTGGTGGGCGCTCGCACCGGGCTCGGCCGGCGCGAGCCCGACGCGACAGGTCGTGGCGCTCGCGCTCGTCGGCGCCTGGGCGGCGCGGCTCACCTGGAACTGGCTCCGCGGCTGGCAGGGGCTCGGCCACGAGGACTGGCGCTACGTCGACTTCCGCGCGACGACGGGACGAGCGTACTGGGTCGTCAGCCTGCTCGGGATCCACCTCTTCCCGACGGTGATGGTCTTCGGCGGCTGCCTGTCGCTGTTCCCCGCGCTGTCCGCGGGGACGCGGCCGTTCGGCCTGCTCGACGTGACGGCCGCCGCCGTGACCGCCGGCGCGATCGCCATCGAGGCGACGGCCGACGAGCAGCTCCGCCGTTTCCGCCGGGCCCCCGGCGCGTCGGGCCGGACGCTCGCGACCGGGCTCTGGGCCTGGTCGCGGCACCCGAACTACTTCGGCGAGACGCTCTTCTGGTGGGGAGTCTTCCTCTTCGGGCTCGCGGCGGACCCGCGATGGTGGTGGACCGTCGCCGGACCGCTCACGATCACGCTGATGTTCGTCTTCGTGAGCGTGCCGATGCTCGACCAGCGGATGCTCGCGCGCCGGCCCGATTACGCGGAGCGCATGCGGACCGTCTCCGGGCTCGTGCCCTTCCCCCCACGCCCTGGCGGGGTGTAGGGTCGCCGCATGCACGACCTCGTCATCCGCGGCGGGACGATCGTCGACGGCTCCGGCGCTCCGCGCCGCACCGGCGACGTCGCGATCGACGGCGACCGCATCGCATCGGCGGAGGGTGCGGCGGGCGCCGGACGGCGTGAGATCGACGCACGCGGCCTCGTCGTCGCGCCCGGCTGGGTCGACATCCACACGCACTACGACGGGCAGGCCACCTGGGATCCGTACCTCACACCGTCGTGCTGGCACGGCGTCACGACCGTCGTCATGGGGAACTGCGGCGTCGGCTTCGCGCCCGCGCGTCCCGACCGTCACGCGTGGCTGATCGGCCTCATGGAGGGGGTCGAGGACATCCCCGGGACGGCGCTCGCCGAGGGGCTCCGCTGGTCGTGGGAGAGCTTTCCCGAGTACCTCGACGCGCTCGAGACCATGCCGCGCGCGCTCGACGTCGCCGCGCAGGTGCCGCACGGCGCGGTCCGCGCGTACGTGATGGGCGACCGCGGGGCGCGGAACGAGCCCGCCACCGCCGCCGACATCGCGGCGATGGCCGCGATCGTGCGCGAGGGGATCGCCGCCGGCGCCGTCGGCTTCACCACCTCGCGCACCCTGCTCCACCGCGCGATCGACGGCGAGCCCGTGCCCGGGACCTTCGCCGCCGAGGACGAGCTGCTCGGCGTCGGGCGCGTGCTCGGCGAGCTCGGCCGCGGCGTGTTCGAGCTGGCGTCGGACCTCATGCCCGAGGGGAACGAGCTCGCGTGGATGGAACGGCTCTCCGCGGAGACGCGGCGCCCGATCACCTTCGCGTGCCTCCAGAACGACATCGACCCGACGCAGTGGCGCCGCCTCCTCGACGCGGCCGAGCGCGCGGCCGCGGCCGGCGCACGCGTGACGCCCCAGATCGCCGCGCGCCCGACGAGCCTCCTCCTCGGCCTCCAGACGACGGCGCACCCGTTCATCGCACACGCGGGGTACCGGGAGCTCGCGCACCTCCCGCTCGCCGAGCGCGTGCGGCAGCTTCGCGACCCCGCAGTCCGTCGGCGCATCCTCGAGGAGCAGGTCGAGTACCCGAGCGCGATCGCCGCGTTCGTCGCGTCGGCGTTCCACAAGCTCTTCCCGCTCGGCGATCCGCCGGACTACGAGCCGAGCCCGGACGACAGCGTGGCGGCGATCGCGCGCCGCACGGGAAGGCGTCCCGAGGAGGTCGCGTACGACCTCCTCCTCGAGCGCGACGGCCGCGCGTTCCTCTACCTGCCCCTCCTCAACTACTCGGGCTTCGACTTCGAGCCGATCCGCGAGATGCTCGAGCATCCGCTCGCGGTCGTCGGCCTCGCCGACGGCGGCGCGCACTGTGGCCTCATCTGCGACGCGAGCACGCCGACCTTCCTCCTGACGCACTGGGTCCGCGATCGCCGCCGCGGCGAGCGTCTCCCGCTCGAGTTCATGGTGCACCGGCAGACCCGGCAGACGGCGGCGCTCTACGACCTCCTCGACCGCGGGCTCCTCGCCCCCGGCATGAAGGCCGACGTGAACGTGATCGACCTGGGCGCGCTCGCGCTCGGGAGGCCCGAGATGGTCTACGACCTGCCGGCCGCGGGACGTCGCCTCATCCAGAAGGCGACGGGCTACCGGGCCACGGTCAAGAGCGGCGCCATCGTCTTCGAGGACGGCGAGGCAACGGGCGCGCTCCCCGGGAAGGTCCTCCGGGGACCGCAGCGCGTGGGCGCCTAGGCGAGCGCTGCTGGTCTCGCCCGGCGGCCGGACGCCATGCTGTTCACGTCGCCGACGTTCCTCTTCCTCTTCCTTCCCGTCGTCCTCGCCGTCTACTTCCTGATCGGGCGACGCGCGCGCAACGCCTTCCTGCTGCTGGCGAGCCTGCTCTTCTACGCGTGGGGCGAGGGCTCGTTCGCCCTCGTGATGATCGGCTCGATCGCGGCCAACTATCTCTTCGGCCTCGCGCTCGAGGGCACGAGCCGGAAGCGGCTCGTGCTCGCCGCTGCCGTCGCCTGCAATCTCGCGCTGCTCGTCGCATACAAGTACACGACGTTTCTCGTCGCGAACCTCGACGCTGCGCTCGCGGCGTTCGGTGTCGCCCCCGTGGCCGTCCCGGAGGTCCACCTGCCGCTCGGCATCTCCTTCTTCACGTTCCACGCGCTCTCGTATCTGATCGACGTCCACCGCACGAAGGTGAAGGCGCTCCGGAGCCCGATCGATTTCGGCCTCTACATTGCGCTCTTCCCGCAGCTCATCGCCGGCCCGATCGTCCGCTACCACGACATCGCGGCGCAGCTCACCTCGCGGGTCGTTGATCCGGCGCGATTCGCGACGGGCGTGCGCCGCTTCGTCCTGGGTCTCGGGAAGAAGATGCTCGTCGCGAACGTGGTCGCGGTGCCGGCCGACGCGATCTTCGCGATTCCCGAGGCGGACCTGACCGCCTCGCTCGCCTGGCTCGGCGCCCTCCTCTACACGCTCCAGATCTACTGCGACTTCTCCGCGTACTCGGACATGGCGATCGGGCTCGCCAGGATGTTCGGCTTCGAGCTGCTCGAGAACTTCGACTACCCCTACGTCTCCCGATCCATCACGGAGTTCTGGCGCCGCTGGCACATCTCGCTCTCGAACTGGTTCCGCGACTACCTCTACATTCCCCTCGGGGGGAACCGTCGCCCGCCGCTGCTCGTCTACCGGAACCTGGTGACGGTCTTTCTCCTGTGTGGCCTCTGGCACGGCGCGCGCTGGACCTTCGTCGCCTGGGGGCTCTTCCACGGCGCGTTCCTGGTGATGGAGCGCGCCGGTCTCGGACGGCTCCTCGGGCGCGCGCCGGCCGTCGTGTCGCACGGCTACGCGCTGGCGGCCGTGGTCGTCGGCTGGGTGCTGTTCCGGGCAGTCGATCTGCCGCAGGCAGCCGCCTTCCTCGGCGCGATGGCGGGATTCGGCTCGGGCTCGGGGGCCCAGTATCACGCGAGCCTGCTCGTCGGGACCGACGTCGTGATCGCGGCGGTGGTCGGGACCGTGATCTCGACGCCCACCGTCCCGGCGCTCGCACGCCGCTGGCGCGCATGGGTGGCGACGCGGACGGGCGAGCGGTCCGCGCTCGTGGTCCGGTCGGCCGCCGCCGTCGCGGAGATCGGCGGGCTCGTGCTCGTCTCGCTCGGCGCGGCGGTCATGGTGGCGGCCAACACGTACAACCCCTTCATCTACTTCCGGTTCTAGGATGGACGGGATCGAGCGCATCCGTGACCGGCTGATCGTGCTGCTCTTCGCCGTCGGGATCGCGCTGCCGCTGCTCGGCGCGCTCGGAGGCCGCGCGAGAGACACCGTCCTCGCGGAGAACCGCCGCGCGGCCGAGGCACCGCGTCTCCCGATGAGTCTCGACGCGCTCGCCGGCTTCACCATGCGCTTCGAGAAGTTCTACGACGACGCGTTCGGCTTTCGCCCGACTCTGCTCCGCTGGCACAGCATCGTGAAGACCTGCTGGCTCGGCGTGTCGGCGTCGGACAAGGTCGTGATCGGCAAGGACGGATGGTTCTTCCTCCAGAGCGAGGACGCGATGGAGTCCTACCGGGCGACACGCCCGTTCGATCCCCGGGAGCTGACGCTGTGGGAGCGCGTCCTCGCCGCGCGCGAGGCGTGGCTCGAGATGCACGGGATCCACTACCTGGTCGTCGTCGCGCCAGACGCGCAGACCGTCTACCCCGAGTACGTCCCGGCGGCGTTCAACCGGGTGAACCCGATGTCACGGCTCGACCAGCTCGCGGCCGGCCTCCGCGAGCGCGGCGTCGTCCCCTTCCTGGACCTGCGACCCGACCTCCTCGAGGCGAAGACGCGGGACCGTGTCTACTGGAAGACCGACACGCACTGGAACGACCGCGGCGCCTTCGCCGCCTACCGTCGCATCGTGCTCGCGCTCTCTCACTGGTACCCGGCGTTCGCGCCGCTCCCCCGTGAGGCGTTCGCGGACGTGGTCATGCCGCGCGCGGGCGGGGATCTGGCGGGCATGCTCGGTCTACCGGACGTCTTCCGCGAGGACCTGCTCCTGCTGCAGCGGCGGACCCCCTTCCGGTGGCACGTCGCCGATCCCGGCCTCCCGGTCACCCACGTCCCCGCCGGCCCGAGCGATCCCCTGGCGACGGAAGCCGCCGACCCGACCCTGCCGCGCGGCCTCGTCCTCCGCGACTCGTTCGCGCTGGCGTTGATCCCGTTCCTCGCCGAGCACTTCCAGCGGATCGTGTACCTGCCGACGCACGATCTCTCACCCGCGGACATCGAGCGCGAGCATCCGAACGTCGTGATCGAGGAGTTCGTCGAGCGGATGCTGATGCGGCCTCCGCCGGGAAACCGGCCCGAGGTGCTGGGGGCCGGCCTGCTCCGGGAGTGGGGGGCGGCGGCCGCCCGCCACTAGGAGGCCGACCCGAGAC
>CAZLYE010000272.1:0-7407 GCA_964562865.1 uncultured Binatia bacterium (SeqCode)
CCTCGAAGGTGCACTCGTTTTTCTGCATCTTCAGGATGATCGGGTACTCCTTCGCGATCAGGTCCCGGTACGGCGTGCTCTTGATCTCGAGCTCGGCGTACTCGCGCTGCATGCCGCGTCCGCTCGGGTCGGCGAAGCCCCCGAGCACGCGGAAGGCGTAGAGGAGGTAGTTGATGGCGGCGTCGGCGCCGCCGTTCGCCACCGCCTGCTCCCGCGTGTCGGCGGCGTGGACGATGGTGAACGCGCCGACTTGGTCGTTCACGAACTTCCCGACCGGCTTCGCCTGCTGGAGCGCCTTCCGGTAGGCGCGCACGCGGTCCTCGAGCTGCGGCACGCTCACGAAGATCGTGAGCCCGAGGATGCCGATCCCGTTCCGCCCGGCGATCTCCCACGACTGCGGGCTCGTCGCGGCCATCCAGATGGGCGGATGGGGCTTCTGGAGCGGCTTCGGGACGATGTTCCGGGGCGGCACGTTGACGAACCTGCCGTGGTGCTCGAACGGGTCCTCGGTCCACATGCGCGGGATCAGCTCGAGGGATTCCTGCCACATCTCGCGCGACGCCTCGGTGTCGATCTCGAAGCCGGCCTGCTCGTACTGGCTCGAGCGGCCGGTGCCGAACTCGACCCGGCCGTCGGAGAGGATGTCGAGCGCCGCGACGCGCTCCGCCACGCGGATCGGGTGGTTGAACTTGTGCGGGAGGAGGACGACGCCGTGGCCGATGCGGATGCGCTTCGTCCGCTGCGCGACCGCCGAGAGGAAGACCTCCGGTGCGGAGGAGTGGGCGAACTCGGTGAGAAAGTGGTGCTCCACCTCCCACACCGTGTCGAAGCCGAGGCGGTCCGCGAGCTCGATCTGCTCGAGCGCCTCGTGATAGCAGCGGTACTCGCTGCGCGCGTCGTGCGGCTTCGGGATCTGCAGCTCGTAGAGCAGGTCGAACTTCATCGCCGTCTCCCCGTCAGACCCGGTGCCGCGCGAGGAACGGACGCACGGCGGAGATGAACCCCGCCGGGTTGTCACCCATCACCGAGTGTCCCGCGGCCGGCACCTCGACGACCGTGCTGCCCGGCAGCTCGCGCACGAAGCGCGCGGCCGTCTCGCGCGAGAGGATGGCGCTCTGCGCACCCCGCACGAGGAGCGTCGGGCAGCGGATCTGGCGCACCTGCTCCCAGAGGCGCTCGAAGTCCGTCTCGAGCCCGCCGCCGCCGATGTTCGGGTCGAACTTGTAGGCCCAGCGTCCGTCCGGCTGCTCGCGCAGCGCGTGGCGCAGCCGCTCGCGGATGTTCGCGGCGGACCGGAGCGGGTTGAATGCCTGCGCCTTCGCCACCGCCTCGTCGAACGACGCGAAGTCGCGGACCGCGAGCTGCGCCCGGATCGCCTGGCCGCCGGTCGCGTTGATCGTGGGCGCGACGTCGACAACGACGAGGGCCGACACGCGCTCGGGGTGTCGTGCCGAGAACGCGATGGCGTTGAGCCCACCGAGGCTGAGCGCCATCACGGTCGCGGCGCGCCAGTCCCGGTCGTCGAGGAAGGCGTGGATGTCCGCGACGAAGTCGTCGCGCCGGTAGCGGCCGGCGGGGGCCCACTCCGTGTCGCCGTGCCCGCGCTGGTCGAGCGCCAGGACGTGGTGGTCGCGGGCGAAGTCCGGCGCCACCTCGTCCCAGCTGTGTGCGGTCTGCGCACCGCCGTGCAGGAGAAGGAGCGGCGGCTCGCTCTCGGTCCCCCAGTCGAGGAAGTGGAAGCGGAGGCCGCCGAGCGTCGTCGTCCCGTCCCGGGAGGAAGCGGTCATGGCGCAGGCCTAACCCGGCCGCACGCCCCTGTCCAGAACTGCCGACGTTGACGGAGCGCTGCGTCGCCGCTATCGCTCGGGCGTGATCCCGGTCGGCGAGGCCCTCGCCCGGGTGTGCGAGGCCGTCACGGTGCTCGGCGCGGAGCGCGTCTCGCTGGACGGCGCACTCGGGCGCGTGGCCGCGGAGGACGTCGTCTCCGCGCGCACGGTGCCTGCGGCGGCGAACTCCGCCATGGACGGCTTCGCGGTCCGACACGCCGACCTCGCACCCGCGCCGGCGCGGCTCCGGATCGTCGCGACGGAACCGGCAGGAACGGTGGTCACCGCGGCGCTCGGCGCCGGCACGGCCGTCAAGCTCTTCACGGGCTCCGTCATCCCGCCGGGTGCGGACACCGTGGTGCGCGTCGAGGACACGGAGGAGCGCGAGGGGACGGTCGTGGTCCGCGTCGCCCCGGCGCGCGGCGCGAACGTCCGCGCGGCCGGGGAGGACGTGAGTCCAGGGCAGGTCGTCGTCCCCGCGGGCACCGTCCTCGGAGCCGCCGACGTGGGCGTGCTCGCATCGGTCGGCTGCCTCGTGCCGCTGGTGCACCGCCGGCCACGCGTCACGATCCTCTCGACCGGGACCGAGCTGGTCGAGGCCGACGAGGAGCCCGGCCCCGGCCAGGTGGTGAACTCCAACGCGTACACGCTCGCCGCCGCGGCGCGCGACGCCGGCGCCGAGCCCGTCGTCCTCCCGATCGTGCGTGACCGGCGCGAGGAGATCCACGCGCGGCTCGCGGAGGCGCTCGGGGGCGACGTCGTCCTCACGAGCGGCGGCGTCTCGGTCGGCGACCTCGATCTCGTGAAGGACGCGCTCGCCGCGGCCGGCGTCGAGCGCGTCTTCTGGCAGGTGGCGCAGAAGCCGGGACGGCCGCTCGCGTTCGGACGGTCCGGCCGGCACCTCGTGTTCGGCCTTCCCGGCAACCCCGTGTCGGCGCTCGTGTGCTTCTACATCTACGTGCGGCCGGCGCTCCGGCGCATGCAGGGCCACCGGCGCCCGCACCTCCCTGTGGTCGAGGCGGCGCTCACGCGCGCCGTACGGAAGGCGCGCGGGCTCACGGAGTTCGTGCGCGTGCGGCTCGAGGAGTCGGCGGACGGTCGACGCGTCGCGACCGCGCTCCCGTCGCAGAGCTCGGGTGTGCTGAGCGCGCTCGGCGCGGGCGCCGCGCTGCTGGTCGGTCCCCCGGAGCTGGATGAGCTGCCCGCGGGGCGGCCGTACCCGGTGATCGTGCTCGGCGACGCCACCCTCGCACGCGAGGCGCCGCCCTTCTGAGGGGTCGCGCGACGCGGAGCGAGCTGCTATCCCCCTCGCGATGAGTCGGGATCACGCCGAGACCGTCACGGTCGGCGCGGCCGCTCCGTCGCACGACGGCCGCGGGCTCCGCGTCGCGCTCTCTCCGCATCTCTTCCGCGGCATGCTCGTCGGCATGGCGGCCGTGGCGGTGGCGATCCATCGTACGACCGGGAACCGCGGGCTCGCGTGGCAGTTCGCGAAGGCCCGCGCCCGGACGCTCACCTCGCTCCTCGGCGTCCAGCCGCATCTCATCGGGCTCGAGCACCTGGAGGGAGGCGGCCCGTTCATCTACGCGCCGAACCACCAGAGCCACCTCGACATCCTGGTGCTCCTCGGCTTCCTCCCCGGGCAGACGCGCTTCGCGGCGAAGAAGGAGCTCTGGCGGCACCCGGTGGTCGGCGCGGTGCTCGACACGCTCGGCATGGTGCCGATCGACCGCGACCAGCCGGAGCACGCGATCGACGCGCTCAACCGTGCGGCCGCGGAGCGGCCGTCGCTGGTGATCTTCCCGGAGGGCACGCGGAGCCGGACGGGCGACCTGATGCCGTTCCGGAAGGGCGCCTTCGTGCTGGCGATCGCGACGGGCATGCCGATCGTGCCCGTCATCTGCCGGGGCACGCGGCGCCTCATGCCGCGGGGGAGCAAGCTCACGGTCGTGCCGGGGGACGTGGAGGTCGTGATCGAGGCGCCGATCCCGACGGCCGGGCTCACGTACGAGGATCGGGACGACCTCTCGGCGCGGGTGCGCGCGGCGATCGAGAAGCACCACACCGGCTCCTAGCGCGCGGACCCGCGTCGCTGCTAAGACTCCGCGCGTGACCACCATGCGCGCCGCCTTCTGCCGGGGAGTCGGGAACCTCGTCCTCGACGACGTCGACCGTCCGACGCCCGGCCCGGGCGAGGTCGTCGTCCGCGTCCGGAACTGCGGGATCTGCGGCTCCGACCTGCACTGGTACCACGACCAGATGATGATCCCGACCGTCTGCCCCGGGCACGAGATCGCGGGCGAGGTCGCCGACGTCGGCGCGGGGGTGACGTCGCTCGGGGCGGGCGACCCGGTCGCCGTCGAGGGGATCGCCTCCTGCGGCGGGTGCCGCTACTGCATCGCGGGCGATTACCAGCGCTGCATGGCGATCGGCGTCGTCGGGATGACGATCCCGGGCGGCTTCGCCGAGTACCTCCGGGTGCCGGCGCGCCACTGCTTCCGGGTCCCGGCGGGCGTCGACTTCCCGACCGCGGCCTTGAGCGAGCCGCTCGGCGTGGCCGTTCACGGCGTCCGGCTGTCGGGGCTCGAGATCGGGCAGCGCGTCGCGATCCTCGGCGCCGGGACGATCGGGCTCATGGCGGTCGTCGCGGCGCGTGCGGGCGGTGCCGGGGAGATCATCGTGACGGCGCGCCGGCCGCAGCAGAAGGCGGCGGCGCTGGCGCTCGGCGCGGACCGCGTCGTCGACGACGCCGATCCGAGCGGCCTCCTCGGCGACGTGCTCGAGTCACCGATCGACCTCGTGGTCGAGACGGTCGGCGGCACGGCGGACACGCTCGACACGGCGTGCGCGGCGTGCCGGCCCGGCGGCACGATCTGCATGCTCGGGGCGTTCACCAGATCGCCCACGTTTCCCGCGCTCTACGTCCTCGCGAAGGAGCTCCGGATCGTCGGGTCGTTCGTCTACAGCCGGGCCGGCGCGCGCGCGGACTACGACATCGTGCTCGACATCCTCCGCCGCCACGGCCGGCGGATCTCCGAGACGCTCATCACGCATTCCTATCCGCTCGGGCGCGTGGCCGATGCGTTCCGGACCGCCGCCGACAAGACCACCGGCTCGATCAAGGTCACGATCGCTGCGTAGGGCGCCGTGGTCCCGCTCCTCCGCCTCACCCACATCGGCATCTGCGTCTCGGACGTCGAGCGCTCGCTCCGGTTCTACCGGGACGCCCTCGGCTTCCGCGTCGAGCACGAGCTGCACGTGGAGGGCGAGCCGAGCGACACGCTGCTCCGGCTCCGCGGCGTGGACCTTCGCGCCGTCTACCTCCAGCGCGACGGCGTCCGGATCGAGCTGCTCCACTTCGCGAGCCCGCCCGCGCCGCCGGCCCGGACGCGCGCGATGCACGAGCGGGGTCTCACGCACCTCTCGTTCCGCGTAGCCGACCTGGACGCCACGCTGGCGGCGCTCCGGGCGGCGGGCGAGCGGATTCTCGACGAGACGATCGTCCGCATGCCCGAGTTCCGCGCCGCGGCGTGCTTCGTCGTCGATCCCGACGGGCAGCTCGTCGAGCTGGTGCAGTCGCCCGGCGATCCCGCCGCGCCGCCGCGCGCGGACTGACGGCGCGCGGAAGCCGGCCGCGCCTCGGCCGTCAGCGCGGCAGGCCGAGGATCCGCTGCGCGACGATGTTCGCCTGCACCTCGGACGTCCCGCCCGCGATCGCACCGACGCGCGACCAGAGGAATGCCTGCTGCCAGCGTCCGTCCTCGATGGCGTGCGACCCGGCGACGAGCTGCGCGAGCGGCCCCTCCAGCTCGAGCCCGAGCTGATGGAGCCGCTGCGTGAGGCTCGCCCAGAAGAGCTTCACGAGCGACGACTCGGGGCCCGGCTCCTCGCCGCGCTCGAGCCGCGTCAGCGTGCGGCAGTTCATGAGCCGCATGACCTCGACGTCGATCCAGCCGCGTGCGATCTCCTGGCGGACCACCGGATCGCGGGCGCGGCCGCGTTCGCGCGCGAGCGCCGCGAGCTCCTCGATCGCGATCCGCTGCAGGACCTGCTCCTTGAAGGCGAACCCGGTCCCGCGCTCGTGCGCGAGCGTCGTCATCGCGATCTCCCAGCCCTGGTTCACGGCGCCGACCACGTGCTCGCGCGGAACCGACACGCCCTCGAGGAACACCTCGCTGAACTCCGTCGACCCCGTGATCTGCCGGAGCGGCCGGACGGTGATGCCCGGGCTCTCCATGTCGAGGATGAGGTAGGTGAGGCCGCGGTGCTTCGGGAGCGACGGGTCGGTGCGTGCGAGGAGGATCGCCCAGCGCGAGAGCTGCGCGTAGCTCGTCCAGACCTTCTGGCCGGTGACGACGAACCGGTCGCCGTCGGGCTCGGCGCGCGTCCGGAGGGCGGCGAGGTCGCTCCCGGCGTTCGGCTCGCTGAAGAGCTGGCACCATATCTCCTCCCCGGAGAGGATCTTCGGGAGGAAGCGTCGCTTCTGTGCCTCGGTGCCGTGCGCGATAAGCGTCGGGCCCGTGTTGTTGAGGCCGACCCGGTTGAGAAGCTGCGGCGCCCGCGCGCGGGCGAGCTCCTGGTTCAGGATCGCCTGCTCGGTCGGCCGCGCGCCGCGCCCGCCGTACTCCCGGGGCCAGAGGAGCCCGACGTACCCGGCCTCCCACAACCGGCGCTGCCAGTCGCGGAGGAAGGCGAACTCGTCCGCCAGCGACGCGTCGTCGTGCGGGACGCGCTCGGCGCGGGCCGGCCGGTTGGCCGCCAACCAGGCGCGCAGCTCGCGGCGGAATCGCTCGTCCTCCGGGGAGAAGGAGAAATCCATTCGTCTCCGCCTCTTTTAGCATTCCCCGGACGGGAGGAGCGATGGTAGATCCGCCGCATGCGGTTCGGCCTGACGACCCCCGTCGTCACCCGCCACCCGGACCACGCCGCGGCGTGGGAGGAGGACGCCGGGCCCGCCGAGATCGCGCGGATCGCGGTCGCTGCGGACCGGCTCGGCTACCACCACCTGACGTGCAGCGAGCACGTCGCGATCCCGACCGCCGTCGCGCCGATCCGCGGCGCGCGCTACTACGACCCGCTCGCGACCTTCGGCTTCCTCGCCGGACAGACGACGCGCGTCCGCTTCGCGGCGCACGTGCTCGTGCTGCCGTACCACCACCCGCTCGCGCTCGCGAAGCGCTGGGGCACGCTCGACCGCCTGTCGGGCGGGCGCGTCATCCTCGGCGTCGGGGTCGGGACGCTCGAGGAGGAGTTCCGTCTCCTCGGGATCGACTTCGCGGGGCGGGGGCCGCGCTTCGAGGACGCGCTCCGCGCGCTCCGCGCCGCGTTCGGCCGCCGCGCGCCGGAGTATGCGGGAAGCGACTTCCGGTTCGGCGACATCCTGGTCGACCCGTGCGGCGTGCAGGCGCACGTGCCGATCTGGCTCGGGGGTCGGAGCCCGCGCTCGCTCCGGCGGGCGCTCGTGCTCGGCGACGGCTGGGATCCGTTCCGCCTGACGATCGACGAGCTCGCGGCGCTGCTCGCGCGCGCGCGCGACTGGCCCGAGTGGCGCGAGCGCTCGGCTCCGTTCGACGTCGTGCTG
>CAZLYE010000273.1:0-5775 GCA_964562865.1 uncultured Binatia bacterium (SeqCode)
GGGCGACGACGCGCGGGCGATTGCGCGGGCGGCGCGCGGCCTCCCGTACGTCGAGGGCGCCGGGGCGACCGGCCGGTTCGCACGCATCGACGTGCGCCGCGACCGGACGCCGGGCGCGGCGCAGGTGCTGCGCGACCTGACGGCGCTCCCCGGCGGCGGCGTCCGCTTCGCCGAGCGGGCGGAGGCCGACATGGAGGCCGCGCTGATCGCCCTCGCGGCAGGCGGGTGATGGCCGCGATCATCCGCACGCGCGGGCTCACGAAGCGGTTCGGCGAGTTCACGGCGGTCGCGGACCTCGGGATCGAGGTCGCCGCGGGCAGCATCTTCGCGTTCCTCGGCGCGAACGGCTCCGGCAAGAGCACGACGATCCGCATGCTGATTGGGCTCCTCCGGCCGACGGCAGGCACGGTCGAGGTGGACGGGATCGACGTCGTCCGGCATCCGCGCCGCGTGCGCGACCGGATCGGCTACATGGGCCAGAAGGTGAGCCTCTACCAGGGCCTCACGCTGCGCGAGAACGTCGAGTTCTACGCCGGGCTCTACGGGCTCGCGGACGCGGAGCTCGAGAGCCGCTGGGGCGCGCTGCGCGAGCGCTTCGCCCTCCAGGAGGCCGAGGGCGAGAAGACGGAGGAGCTGCCGGCCGCGCTCCGGCAGCGTGCCGGGCTCGCGCTCAGCACGATGCACCGCCCGCGCGTGCTCTTCCTCGACGAGCCGACCGCCGGCGTCGACGTGCGGAGCCGCGGCCTCTTCTGGGAGCTCATCCAGGACGAGACCGCCGCGGGCGCGACCGTCTTCATCACGACGCACTTCCTGGAGGAGGCCGACTACTGCGACTGGGTGTGCTTCATCGAGGAGGGTCGGCTGGTGGCGGACGCGGCGCCGGAGGAGCTCCGGCGGCGGTTCTCGGAGGGATATCGCATCGAGGTCACGGCACCGGAGAGCGAGCGCGCCGCGGTCGCCGCGGCGCTCGGGCCGCGGGCCGCGGCGACGCCGGCCGGCGTCGCGCTCGTGGTCGACACGCTCGCGCCCGACGTCCTCGCCACGCTCGGGCGCGTCGCGGAGCAGCATCCCGCGGCGAGCGTCCGCATCGACCCGCCCGCGATGACGGACGTGTTCCGGCGCGTCCTCGCGGGGCGCGAGGCGGCGTCGTGAGCTGGCGGCGGCTCCGCACGCTTCTCCGCCGGGAGGTCCGCGCGACCCTCCGCGACCCCTTCACGATGACGATCCTGGTCGCGGTCCCGCTCGCCGCGCTCCTCTCGTTCGGGTTCGTGCTCGCGACCGACGTGAAGCACCTGACGCTCGGCGTGCACGACGCGAGCCAGACGGCCGCGAGCCGCCGAGTGGTGGCCGAGCTGGCGGCGAGCGGCACCTTCGATCCGCAGCCGTTCGCCACCCGAGCGGCCCTCGACCGCGCGCTCGTCTCGGGCGACATCGGCGTGGCGATCGTGATCCCGCCGGACTTCGACCGCGCGCTCGGCACGGCCGGCGACGGACGGGACCGGCCCGCCGTGCAGGTCATCTACGACGGCGGCGAGGCGGTCCTCGCCGGGAACGCGGAGGGGTTCCTCCGGAGCCTCGTCGCCGCGACCGGGGCGGCGCTCGTGCCCGACGGGGCGCACGGCGGTGGAGGGGTGGAGGTCGTCACGCGCGCGCTCTTCAACACGCGCCTCGACGGCAAGCCGTTCATGGTGGCGGGGACGTTCGGGTTCGTGCTCTCGTTCGTCACGACGCTCATCACCGCGGTGTCGGTCGTGAACGAGCGCCTCACCGGCACGTTCGACCAGCTGCAGGTGACGCCGGCGACGTCGGTCGAGATCCTGCTGGGAAAGATCCTGCCGCTCGGGGCGGTGTTCGCGCTCGACGTCGTCCTGATGGTGCTCGTCGCGGGCTTCGTGCTCGGCGTGTGGCCGCAGGGGAGCGCCGTCTTCTTCGTGCTGGTCTCCTCCGGGTACGTGCTCGTGTCGCTGGCGCTCGGCCTGATCTTCTCGGCGACGTCGGCGACGGCCGCCGAGGCGGTGCAGAAGACCGTGCTGTTCAGCATCCCGCTCATCCAGCTGAGCGGCTTCGCGTTCCCGGTGCGCAACATGCCGCGCTTCTTCCGCTGGTTCGCGGAGCTCCTGCCCGCCACGCACTACATCCGGGTGAGCCGCGCGATCTACCTGCGGGCGGCGGGGCCGCTGGAACTCCTCCCGGAGCTCGGCATCCTCCTCCTCTGCGGCGTCGTCCTGATCGGGCTGGCGCTCCGGACGCTCGAGGCGCGGACGTGAGCGTCGTCCGGCCGCGCTTCTGGTCGAACGTGCTGGCGATCGCCTATCGCGAGGCGCTCATCCTGCGCCACGACCCCGCGTTCGTCGGCGTGGTCGTCCTCCAGCCCCTCATGATGCTCGTCCTCCTCGGGATGGTGCTCTCGAACAAGCCGGCGAACGTGCCGTGGGCCGTGCTCGATCGGCGTCCGACGCCGGTCTCCCGCCGGCTGGTCGAGGAGATCCAGGCGAGCGGGTACTTCCTGCCGCCGCGCGCCGTCCGGAGCTACGACGAGGCCCGCGAGCTGCTGCGCGGCGGCCGCATGCTCGCCGTCCTGGTCGTCCCCCACGACTTCGCGCGCGACGTGGAGCGCGGCCGGCCGCGCGTGCAGCTCCTCCTCGACGGCAGCGACCCGCTCTCGGCGGCGCGCATCGGCGGCTACGTCGCGGAGATCGCGTCCGCCTTCGCGGTTCGCACCGTGCCGCCCGCCCTCCGCCACCCCGCGCCGCATCTCCCGGGGTCGATCGACGTCCGCCAGCGCTTCTGGTTCAACCCGACGCTGAGCGACCGCCGCTTCTTCCTCTCTGCGCTCGCGGGGATGCTGCTGACGAACCTCTGCCTCTCCGTCACCGCGCTCGGGCTGGTCGGAGAGCGCGAGGCCGGGACCTACGAGCAGATGCTCGCGCTCCCCACGACCCCGCTCGAGATCGTGCTCGGAAAGCTCGTGCCCTACGTGGTCGTCAGCTACGCGCTGCTCGTGTTCGCGACGGGCGCGACGGGCGTCGTCTTCGGCATCTGGCCCGCGGGCAGCTGGATCGCGCTCCTCTTCGTCACGCTGCCGTTCGTGCTCGCCTCGCTGGCGATCGGCGTCTTCGTCTCGGCGGTGTCCCGGGCCTCGGCCCAGGCGGTGTTCATCAGCGTCTTCTTCATCCTCCCGTCGTTCATCCTGTCGGGCGTGCTCTTCCCCTATCAGCTGATGCCGCGCGGCGTTCGCCAGATCGGGGCGCTCTTCCCCCTCCGCTGGTACCAGATCGCACTGCGGCGGATCATCGAGCGCGGCGCCGGCATCGCCGACGTCCTCGTCCCGGTCGCCGCGCTCGCCCTGCTGTTCGCCGTCCTGCTGGTGGCCGTGCGGGCACTCATGAAGCCCCGGCTCGGGTAGGGGTGCTCCGCCCGGGGAGGCGTCGCCCCCGCGGCTCCCGCTCCTCGGCCGACGGCACACCGTCTCGGCCGGGCGTCGCGTGCGGCCTGCGTCGAAGGTCGCCGCGGGGGCGGCCCCTCCCCGGGCGTCGGGCCGCTAGCCCCGCGCCAGGGGGACGTTCACGTTGTACTGGTACGGGCCTCGGCCGACCGACAGGAGGACGCTGCGCGCCGACCGCAGCTCGATCATTTTCCGGCGGAGCTCGACGACGGACCGGAGTGGCGTGCCGCCGATGCCGAGGAGGCGGTCGCCGCGCTGGACGCCGATGCGGGCGGCGGGGCTGCCCGCGCGGACCCGCCGGACGACCAGCCCCTCATCATCCGCCCCCGCGTCGAGCCCGAGGAGCTGCCAGGCGAGCTCGTCGGCGCGCGCGGCGGGGAAGGACGCGATCACGACGTCGACGTCCTCGTCGTGCCCGTCGCGACGCCGCGTGAGCCGCATGTGCTCGCCCTCGGCGTGGTCGTCGACGCGCTGCTCGAACTCGTCGCGCGAGGCGACGTCCCGCCCGTCCACCTTGGTGATCGCGTCGCCGCGCTCCAGGCCCGCGGCCTGGGCGGGGCTCTTCGGCTCGACGTCCGCCACGATGACGCCCCGCCGGACGTCGAAGTGCTCGGCGAGGTCGGGCGTCAGGTCCTGCACGACGAGGCCGATCCAGCCGCGTCGCACCTCGCCGTACGAGACGAGGTCCTTCATCACGCGGCGGGCGCGGTCGACGGGGATCGCGAACCCGATGCCCTGGGCCTTCCCGTAGATCGCGGTGTTGATCCCGATCAGGTCGCCCCGGATGTTGAGGAGCGGGCCGCCCGAGTTGCCCGGGTTGATCGACGCGTCGGTCTGGATGAAGTCGGTGTACGTCCGGTCCTCCTCGTGGAGCGAGCGGCCGACGGCGCTCACGACGCCCGTCGTGACCGTGTGCGAGAGCCCGAAGGGGTTCCCGATCGCGATCACGGTCTCGCCGATCATCACGTCGGACGAGCTCCCGAGCGCGATGAAGGGGAGCGGGCCGCCCGCCTTCACCCGGAGGATCGCGATGTCGGCGTCGGCATCGGCGCCGACGAGCTTCGCGTCGAACTCGCGCTGGTCGGCGAGCGTCACGCGGATGCGGCTCGCCCGCTCGATGACGTGGACGTTCGTCATGATGGTGCCGTCCGCGGCGACGACCACGCCCGAGCCGAGGCTCGTCGTCTTGTAGCGCCGGGGTCGGGGATCGACGAAGTCGCGGAAGAACTCGTCGAAGAACGGGTCCTGCGTGAACGGGAAGGGCGAGCCGCTCCGCTCGGTCACCTGTTCGGTCGAGACGTTGACCACCGCCGGCGAGTCCTTCTCGACCGCCTGGACGACGAGGCTCCGCCGGGCCGGGTCGCTCTCCGCGCCGCGCGCGGCGGCGGGGACGGCCGGCAGCAGGAGGAAGAGCGTCAGGATCGCCGGCGCCTTCGCCATGGCTCCCTCCGGGCCTCGGTGTCCGCCACGGTGAACTCCACCTGCCGTCGCTCGATCGACACGCCCGCCACCGTGACGCGCACCGGGTCGCCGACGCGGAACGTCCGCCGCGTGCGCCGGCCGCGCAGCGTGTGCTCGCGCTCGACGTGGTCGTAGTAGTCGTCGCCGAGCGCGCTCACGTGCACGAGGCCCTCCACGAACACGTCCTTCAGCTCGACGAAGAAGCCGAACGGCATGACGCCGCTCACGAAGCCGTCGTGGCTCTCGCCCACCTTGTCCTGCATGAACTGGATCTTCTTCAGCTGCACGATCTCGCGCTCGGCCTCCATGGCGACGCGCTCGCGGCGCGACGTCTCCTCGGCGATCGCCCCGAGGTCCGCCGGCACGCGGCCGGTCCCGAGGATGCGGTGCACGACGAGGTCGGGATAGCGGCGGATCGGCGACGTGAAGTGCAGGTAGCAGTCGGTCGCGAGGCCGAAGTGGCCGAGCGCCTCCGCCGCGTAGCGGGCCTGCTGCATCGAGCGGAGGAGGATGGTGTTGACGAGCCGCTCCTCGGGGCGGCCGGCCACCTGCCGCAGGACGTCGGCGAAGGCGGCCGGACTCGTTCGCCCCTCGTCCCGGCGCAGGCGCAGGCCGAAGCCCTCGAGGAAGCGCGCCAGCTCGGCGACGCTCTCCGGCGTCGGCGGCTCGTGGACGCGGTGGAGGGACCCGAGCTTCCGCCGCGTGAGCTCGCGGGCCACCGCCTCGTTGGCCGCCAGCATGAACTCCTCGATCATCTGGTGCGCGATCGAGCGTTCGGCGCGGAGGATCTGCTCGGGACGGCCGCGGAGGTCGAGCACCACCTCGGCCTCTGGGAGGTCGAAATCTATGGCGCCGCGCTTCCGCCGGCG
>CAZLYE010000274.1:0-3119 GCA_964562865.1 uncultured Binatia bacterium (SeqCode)
TGTCATCTCCTCGATTTCGCGGCGATAACGCTCCGCCCCCGACGTTCCGCCTCAGGATGGCCGCGGTCGTCCCGCCGGCGATCGCTCCTGGCGTGTCGCGGTGCTCCAGTATAATAGTCCCCTCTCGCCGCGACGGACCGCAGCACGGACGGCGGCGGGTGACCCGTGTCCGAGCTTCGCCGCGACCCGATCCTGCGCCGCTGGGTGATCATCGCGCCCGAGCGGAACGTCGATCTGCCGCGGCGGCGCGTCGACGCCACGCCGCCCGCGGCGGCGGAGACGTGCCCGTTCTGCCCGGGCAACGAGCACACGAACCCGGAAGAGATCGCGGCCGCCCGCGATGCGGACGGCTGGCACGTCCGGGTCACGCCGGACAAGCGCCCGCTCCTCCGCATCGAAGGCGACCCGGAGCGCCGGGCGGCCGGCATGTTCGACGTGATGAACGCGATCGGCGCGCATGAGCTCGTGAGCGACACGCCTGCGCACGACCGGACGTGGGCCGACTTCGACGTGGCGCACATGGGACGGCTCCTCGAGATGTACCGCGCGCGGACCGCCGACCTCCGCCGGGACCGTCGCTTCCGCCACGTCTTCGTGCTGAAGAACCACGGGGCCGTCTGGAGTCGGTACCGTCACGCGCACTCGCACGTGATCGCGACCCCGTTCACTCCGAAGCGCCTCGAGGAGGAGCTGGCCGGAGCGCGCCAGTACCACCGTATGCGCGAGCGGTGCGTCTTCTGCGATCAGCTCTCGGAGGAGGTCCGCGCGCGCGAGCGGATCGTCGAGACGAACGACGAGTTCGCGCTCTTCACGCCCTTCGCGTCCGAGTATCCGTACGAGATGTGGATCGCGCCGCTCCGCCACGCGGCCGACTTCGGCGCGCTTGCCGACGGCGCGGTCCGGCCGCTCGCCGCGCTCCTCGTCGACGCGGTCGCACGCCTCCGCCGCGCCCTCGGTGACGTCCCGTACAGCCTCGTCCTCCACGCGGGACCGCTCGACGGCACGGACCAGGCCGAGTTCCACTGGCACTGGGAGCTCGTTCCCCACCTCGGGCACGAGCTCGGGATGGAGTGGGCAACCGGGATCTTCTCGAACCCGGTCCGGCCGGAGGACGCGGCCCGCCAGCTCCGGGGCTAGGAACGCTCGTTCTGCAGCTCGTGGAGCGTGACGAGGTCGACGATCTGGTACGTGCGCTTCCCGCTCGGCGTCTGAACCTCGATCTCGTCCCCGACCGCCTTGTTGAGCAGCGCGCGGCCGATGGGTGACGAGAGCGAGATCTGGCCCCGGGATGCGTCGACCTCTTCCGGGAAGACGATCTCGTACGCGATCGATTCGCCGGCGTCGTCCTCGACCGTCACCCGGCTGCCATACGCGACCACGTCACGGGGGATCGACGAGATGTTGTACATCGAGAGCTCGCGCACGCGTCCGTCGAGCTGCCCGATCCGGGAGCGGACATAGTCCTGGCGGGACTTCGCCGCCTCGTACTCGGCGTTCTCGGAGAGATCGCCGTGTGCGCGCGCCGCCTCGAGCTCCTTCGGCAGCTTCACGGTGAGCTCGTACTTCAGCTCCGCCAGCTCCTTCTTGAGCCGGGTGATGACCGGCAGCTCCATCGGTCCGTCCTCAGGCGGTCGCGGGCTCCGCGAGGACCCGGCGCGCGATCTCGCTGGCCTGGCGGCCATCGAAGCGACCCGCGAAGCCGTCGCGCAGCGCGGACATCACCGCACCGAGCGACCGCGCGTCCGGACGTGCCGCGATCTGCCGGATCACGCGCTCGAGCTCGCCGCTCTCGAGCGCCGGCGGCACGTACGCCTCGAGCATCGCACGCTCGGTGCGGTTCTGCTCGATGAGCTCCGTCCGGCCGGCCCGGCTCGCGAACTCCTCCGCCTCCTCGCGTTTGCGGATCTCGCGACGAACGAGCTGCACGAGATCCGCCTCGGCGAGCTCGGCGCCCCGCTTCTCCACCTTCAGGTTCTTGACCGCCGTGAGCAGCCCACGCAGCACGTAGACCTTCGGCATCTCCCGCGCCTTCATCGCGCGCGTGAGATCGTGGGCGAGCTGCTGCTCCGTGATCGCGCTCACGAGCGGTAGGGTACGGAGAAGGTTCTCCCTTGTAAAGCGGGAATCACGGGAGATGGCGCGCCATTCCCGCGGGCGCGCACGCGCGCACCCAGAGGTGCATCGCGACCACGCGGAGGTAGTCGCCCTGGGTGAGATACCAGTACGTCGCGAACCATCCCAACAGCAGGCCCGCCAGGAAATTTCTCACCGCTCGACCTCCTTCCCGTCGCGTTCGCGGTCGCGACCCGATTGCATCGACCGCGCCGGCGACCTCACAATCGGCCCCCGCCCCACCTTCCCGGCATGGCACGCTGGCCGCGTCTGCTCGTCGACCTCGTCTTCCCCGCGGACTGCGAGGCGTGCACGCGTCCGCTGCCCGACGGCTCCGCGTCCTGCCTCTGCGCACCGTGCCGCGACGCCATGGCGCCGCTCGACGGTCCGCTGTGCGCCGTCTGCGGAGTCCCGCGGACGGGCGCGCTGTGTCCCGGCTGCCTCCACCATCCCCCCGCGTTCACCAGCGCACGCGCGGCATCATTGTATCTCCCCGCGGCCACCGGGCTCAATCCGCTCGCCGCGGCGGTCGGCGCCCTCAAGTATCGCGGACGGCGGAACGTCGCCTCGGCCCTCGGCGTCCTCCTCGCGGCCCGCTACCCCTTCGGGGACGATGCCGTCCTCGTTCCCGTCCCCCTCCACCTTCGCCGGCTCCGGGCGCGGGGGTTCAACCAGGCCCTCCTCCTCGCGAGGGCGCTCGGACGCCGGCGGCGGCTCCCGGTCGCCTCGCGTGCGCTCGCTCGCACGCGCGCGACCGAGGCGCAGACGGGGCTCTCGGCAGCCGGCCGGCGCCGCAACCTCCGGGACGCGTTCATCGTGCGCACCCCGGCCGCCGTCCAGGGGCGGCCGATCGTCCTCGTCGACGACGTCCTCACCACGGGCGCGACGGCGGACGCCTGCGCACGGGCTCTCCTCGCGGCCGGCGCGGGCCGGGTCGACGTCTACACGGCGGGGCGCGCGCCGTGACGCGGCGTGAGGTCACCCCGTCGCCGTTCGTCCTGGCCCAC